>JAKEIK010000156.1 GCA_022545895.1 Nitrososphaeraceae archaeon
TATTTTCTTCAGGGGGCGTGGCATTTTCATCGGCGATAGGTGGTTCTTGTGGTACGGTGGTATTTTCTTCAGGGGGCGTGGCATTTTCATCGGCGATAGTCGCCTGTTCGGCTGTATTATTTTGAGTAAAGTTACTAGTATCAGAAACTCCATCTTCCGAGGAAGATGCAGTTGGCAAGCTGAAGTTTGACAGGGTGGAATTTGCCGAGCTGTCAAGGCCCATGTCCGGAAGGACAGATTCTGTGTTTTCACTTTGGTCATTCTTGGATCCATCCTGAGCATTGACCACGAAAAATGAATATAATTGAGAATTCGTAATAAATCCCAGAACAAAAATTGTCGTTATCATTGCTAGCAATAATTTGTGTTTATGAATCAAATCTGTTAATTACACTGCCAACAAACTTTATTAGTGTTTAGCAATCTCCCTCTAGAGTCGTATTCTATAATGACTGTATAATTAAGCTGATTGTATTGTATCTACTGTAATCATTAGTCAGTCGGTCCATAGATCGGAGCCTATTTTGCACTTAGCTGCTCCAAAAGTGTTTTTCCGCAGTATATTTAGCGACTGGTTTCATATGATTACTCTGATCAGAAACTGTAGTCACTGCACGATTTGTAATTAGATATCATAAGATGTTCGAGAAAAGCGGAATAATTAGTCTACACGTATCGCAAGAGAAGAGTCCGCTGCTACAATTTATTTAAAACTAGACATCTTCATGGCCCGTTTGGGAACTGATATAATGAAGTTATGCTATATTTTTAGTCGCGTCCATACTCTTATACGCGATGTTGCTTATTTCAATTTTGTTAGGAGATACTTTGAATCGATTCGGTTTATTGGTAGCAGTGTTGCTAATTATTTCGTTTTTTATTAATGTGGGTTTATTAAATAAAAATAGGGGCTCAAATCCCAATGCCTCTCCCCTCGATCTCAAACCCGCCAGCAGTTAGAATAACTTTTCCTCATCATTTTGAAAATGTCAGTTTAAGTGCTCCACTCAATATTTCCGGTATTTCAAGCGATAATGAATTGACAGATTGTAAAGTTTCAGTTATTGTGAACAATGTGAAGCCCTATCAAGAGGTTGTCGCGTCAGGTAAAATGGAATGCATGATTTTTCTAATTGGAGTTTTACACTGAATTCTAATTATACAAGCCTCAGCGAAGGCCCCAACAAACTAACATCCAAGATATCCTGTCTGACCAATTCAGGTAGTACCCTAAATTCGACTAAGTGGTTTAGTGTCAATGTTACCGGAGTAAGAGATTTTGGAGTAAGAGATTTGTATCCCACTAGTATCAATTATAGTGCCTATAGTTCTCCAGCATTGCAAAATTCAAGCAAGATATTACCTCAGGGGACAACAATCAAACGGGCAGGACCGCAACCGGACAATTCAACAGAAAAGAGCTCGCCCATTATAAAGGATACTACTTATCCTGTGGCAGACGCAGGACAGGATAAAATCCTAAAAGATCGGTCTATTGTCAACCTCAATGCTGCACAAAGTAAAGACTCCGACGGTGCAATTGTCTCCTATTCATGGGTTCAGCTCTCAGGAAACCCAACTGTTGCATTACACAATGCTGATTCTCCGGTTGCGACTTTTGAAATTCCTGATGTTAAATCGGACAGCAAATTAATTTTTAGATTAACAGTCGTAGACAATGATAAACTGGGTGCCAGTGATACAGTGAATGTGATTGTAAAAGGATTGAAGACACAAAATCAAGTTCCCAAAGATGATACAAGTTGTGATGAGATCGGTATAACTAACCTTTGAAATAGTTATATTTCGACGTTTTCCATTTATTGTTTTGTGTATTCATGGGTGTCAGATATGCACCATAATTTTTTTGAACCCCATGACCTTTAGAGTTCGTAATTTTTATGGCATAGCTCAGTATTCACTCTTAGATCGATAGCGGCCTTCCATGCGCAATTCTTCCTCATTTCGGATTAATTCCTTTAAATAATACTAAAAGATACTACAAGAAGATCTCAAAGTAGGCTTTGGTGGTGGTTGATTCGAAATCTAATGATATAACTGATTCAAAAAAGACAGAAAAAGAAAGTGCTATAGAATTTCTTGAAAATAGAGGTTTCAAATTAGAACAGTCTGACGAAGGATTCGAAATCAGAATCACGCATCGATCGGTGGGCGGAGGTCTGAACGAAATATTTGTCGAATCAGATGAGTTGGAGGCAGTAAGAAAGTTGGGTAATCTCGTAAAAGTTGTGTATAGTGCGGAAGTTTTGATACTAAAGACAAGTCGCAATGAAATTTGAAAGTGCAAAAAAACTATAGGAACAGTCATCATGATAGCATGAACAGACATCAACGAAGGAGTAACATTGTACACCTTTGTCGATGATTTCTATGCATTAGTAGATTATAGTACATCAAATAAAATCAAATTGAAATACTCATATTGTATCTTGAAAGGCTCAAGATCAGTATCTTGTTTACTCCCAAGTCCTTAAAACCCTTTGAGTAAAATCTTATCAGTTCGGAAGTGATTGTCTTATCGCGTGCGATTACCCCCAATTCGACAGTATTCCCCTTGTGGCCAAAGCTTCTAGAGAAAATTGTAACGTTCTTCGATTCTAATTCTTGTATAAAGTGTGTTGTCATTACATCAAATTCATCTAAAGTGAGATTTTGCTTATCTTGTCCATATTCAAAAATAATCAATGTTTTGATCTTGAATTGTAATGGTTCATGAGACTCCAAAGCTGTCAACTCCTCAATTTCCCAGTTTGAAATTTTTTCATTATAGACATAGACTCTTGGCTCAACAGATATTGGAAAAGGCTTGTGATATTCCATATTTTTCATGTCTCTAGAATTAGTTGGATGTTTTGATGTTGACGAATTCATAGCAATTGGAAGGTTGTAGTTAATTATAGTATCACCAATTAATGAATTGCCTCTTGTCGCAAATCTCCCATTACTCATATCAATATATACAACACACAAGTATATAACCTGGCTGGATAGGTTGTGTTAGTTGCTAGTGAAGTGTGGCATTATGTTGCTATTTCTAGGTATTGGTGACAATCTGTATGTTTTGTATAATAAGTAACGCATTAACCTTACAAAACTGCATTACTAATATGAATATCATACAGGTAGGTCATGTGAAGACAGAACAATACCCAACCAGTTGAATTACATCATCCAACTCGAATAGAAGATTGGGGACGGTCAGCATTTGTTTCCCTTTCCGAACAAAGAATCTCAAATGAGAAATCGTTTCCGAATCTAGACAGAATTTCTATTAAATGTTGAATAAAGGTGGGAGAATAGTTTTGTGAACGAAGTCCGCGAATATCTTATCATAAGAACGCCTGTGAATTGGTTGCTTTTGAGTATAGTCCACTTCCTTCATCTTCATAATTTTCACTTATCATCATCGCACCACATAACTAATTTATCCTCGATGTTTTTCGTTTCTTGATTAATGCTATCGTGAGCTATCAAATGAACAAAGTCCTTTGCACTAAGAGGAGAATTATTCAAA
>JAKEIK010000157.1 GCA_022545895.1 Nitrososphaeraceae archaeon
ATAATGCTTTGGCTCCGAAGATCGGCAAGGTTCGCTATTCGATGGAAGAATATGAAATGATAAAGCAATTCACAATCGGCATGGAGGATAACCATCTTATGCTAATAAGTACGGAAGTTGATGCTGAACATAGTAGAATTATAAAAAGCGCTATAAGGCTAATAATATCTTATTACGTAAAAGATTACTTGTGAAAGTACGGCAATCTGAATTATGGGTAGTCCAACAATAGATGTAATCGGTTTGATTTTTCTTCAGTTGGGGAGTTCGAGAAATAGATTCTTTGTTTAAGAATGCGCTTGGGACTTGTCATGACAGTCAGATTTATCTATTATAAAAAGTCTTAACGGGACAAGATGACTCGCTGCATAGCTTTTCACTCATACAAGGGGGGGACAGGTAAGTCAACGATAGGATCCAACATGGCCGCATTAATGGCAAAAAGGGGACTCAAGGTGGTACTACTTGACTTGGATGTTTATGCACCAAGTCTACAGGGGTACTTTCACTGGGCTCCGAAAAAATGGATAAATGATTTTCTTTTTGAAAATGCAGAAGCAGATGAGATCTTGGAAGATTTGACCCATATCCTCAAGAAATTTCCTGCTCCTGGATCATCAGATGATGAGATTAAAGGGACGTTTCTTGTAGGGTTCTCAAATACCTCTAAAGATGAGATATACAGGCTGGATGGGGCTGTCAGACAGGAGTCCTCAAAAGTGCAACTGCTAAGGAAATTTATCAACCTCCGAGAAGAGATTGCAGATGATCACGAAGCTGATTACCTCATAATAGACACAAGTCCGGGAATAAGGTACTGGTCAATAAATGCTCTTGCAGTAGCAGACACCATCCTATTGTCACTGAAAATGGATGGAATTGATATTGAGGGTACCAGAATAATGGCAAGAGAAATATACGATAATTTTACAAAGCTGGGTACAGTATCTCACCTTCTGCTGAACAGAGTGGCAGGTTATTGTCTTCCTCCTTCGTTGAATAAAGGCCAAATCTCAGAAACGGGTTTTGATTCTCAAAGTTACTCTGTTGTCTTGGATGAACAGTCAACTGCTATAAAGAAATTATCCACAGATCTAAACTTGCAAGTAATATGTAGCATACCTTGCTATTGCGATATTCAGTTTAATAGCGAAGAATACTTGACTGTGTTAAATCATCCAAACCATCCATTTACTGCCAAAATCAACGAACTGATAGACAGCTTCGAGTCCACGAAAGGATAAATAGGAATCTGTAAACATGGGGTATTGTAATGCCCAGCGGTAACTCACAGATTCCTGGACTTTCCCATCTTACAGCCAAAGGGTCTTTGAGTGATTTAAGGGATACAATACTTCTTCTGAAAGGTGCTCCAGGTTCAGGGAAGAGCGTTTATTGCAGATTGTTTATTGCAGACGGTTTGCACGAAGGAGTAAAATGCGTTTACCTAAACTCCAGTCTAACAGATAAACAGTTTAGAAATTTGTTCAGTGACTCTCATGTGGCAGCGAATAATCTTAAATTTGTGAATCCATATTTAAGAAAATCGCTGTCAGTGGGATCTTCTGGCTCAGGCCAAATGGATTCTCAGATGGATCCTAAATTAGCACAGAGTCTTCAAGAGATTAGGGATACGCTATCTGAGTGGGGGTCGGACACTGATACCACTAAAGAGAATAACCAAGAGGACTTGTCCAGGGTTTACTTTGTAATTGATTCGCTCACACATCTTTTGACTATCTTCAAGGAGGATGATGTATTGAGATTTGTAAACGCACTATCATTTGCTCTTAGAGAGGTTGAAGCAACAGCAATTTTTACTTTGACGACTGCATCGTCTACATTTTCATCATCTTCTACGTCTACGCTATCTCAATCTTCATCATCAGATGAAATTGTGTCGACCCGTCTTAGTTCGTTGTTCGATGGAGTGCTCGAAATCAGGTTGGAAGAGAATCATGGTAAATTCCAAAGAAAAATAAAATTAACTTCTTCGGGTGGGATAAGCCCAAAATTAACTTGGACTAATTTTGAGATCGATGGAAAAGGAATGATAAAGTTCATTACCGATAATCAGTCACTTATTTGCAGTTTGTGCAAAGCACCAATTCTTGATCAACCTAAATTTTACTCTGATCTTGCTTTTCACGCCAAACACTTGGACATTTATATGAAGCTGGCAGGTGCTTATGGAAAGAGTCGTATAGCCGATGTCGGCCCCTCAACAGTAGTAAATGCTAACTTTTTCTTTGTAGACATAGTCGGTCTTTCAGACCCGTCACTTTCAGTAAGGAGACAGATCGAAAAGATTGAAGTGCTAAATAATTTCATTTCTTCCTGTTTCGCTTTCAAAAAAACATCAGAAAAGAAAGTTCTGCCTACAGGCGACGGCATGGCAGTAGGCTTTATGCAAAGTCCGGAAATGCCGCTCCAGCTTAGTATAGAATTGCATAAAAGATTGCGCGAATATAATCAAAGGGCAAGCAAAGAAGATGCTACTGATGTGGGGGTGAGGATTGGGTTGGCTTCTGGGCCCGTATTCATAGTAAACGATGTGAATAACAACCAGAACATATGGGGGCCTGGAATTATACTTGCTAGGCGTGTGATGGACGTTGGTGATGGTGGTCATATTCTAATTGAGGGAGGCTTGGCTGAGTCACTAACCTCTCTAGAGGACAAGTATAGGTCAACGATAAAGTTTCTAGGGAACTACCAGATTAAGCACGGACAAGTTATCAAGATGTATTCTGCTTATTCTGATGAGTTCGGAAATCCTGCAAGACCAGTAAAACTGAACTAGAAAATAACAAAACAGGTGGGAGTTATTACATTGCTCAGTCTAAAAGATCGTTCATTTAGCACATTCAACCACCGGCACCAATTATTAGACAGCATCAATATCTTGTCTGCGGTAATCTCAGGACACGAATGTTTTAAAGTAAATTCGTCTGCCCAAAAACTAAAATCATTGTTTTATCCGTATTTTTGTCCCCTATGACAAAAATCTTGATGTTCAAGTTCAATTTTTAATATTCACTCAATATTGCGGCTCTATCGAAATGCACCACGACAACCTTTTTTATTTTGTTCTCCTGTCTAGAGTTATATAAAAAAGTTTATGAACTCATTTTCCATACTCATTTATGTTTTTTTGAGTAAGCCTGAATTCATTGATTAAAGGTTTATGGGCAAAGATTTTTGTAATATTACCTACTCTAGTCCTGACCTTGATTGCATCATACCCCCATTTTCAGACCGTGTCTGCATTTAATATTATTGGTAGTCAAACCGATGATACTTTAACAGGGGGGATCGGTCATTTGATACGTTGCCTTGGGAATGGTTTTACTCCCCGAACCAATTGTGTAGGCACAAATCAGAATGACAAGATTATGGGGTTCAATGGACCTGAAAATATATACGGCCTAGATGGAAAAGATTACATCCAAGGCTTTAGCGATGCAGATGTGATATATGGAGGAAAAGGAGATGATACCATACAAGGTGGCGAGGGTTCAGACACAATCTTTGGTCAGGATGGTAACGACTTCCTCTTTGGCGATGCAGGAACTAATCTTGTATTCGGCGGTGGTGGAACCGCGTTGTATGGTGGAAAAGGAGATGACCATCTTTATGGCAGTGCTGACTCTGACGTTCTTTTTGGCGGACCAGGACACGATGTCTTTGATTGTGGCGAGGGAGTTGACCTTGTTAGAGACTTTGATCCTAAAGAGGATACAGCAAATAGTAACTGCGAAGTATTGGGGTAGTCCAAGCATATTTGTACCCCCCACTCGGCAGCTATTTTTTAAAAAGCTATTATCGTGGCATAAATTATGTAGGTTTGAACGAAATAAGTAGCGCAAATTGTAGCCATTTCCAATAACAGTCAACGTCCACAAAGCCTCTTTTTTTCAACAAACTGATCTCGCTTTCAACGGTATTTAAGCGCGCTTCATGATTCCTATTAGGCGCTCTTTGACCACCTAGGGCCCGTCTGAAATGTTGACTCAGCCTTCGAGACCTTGATGCAAAGTGATCAAGGTTGCAAAATACGCCACCAGATCTTAGTATAGAATAAATTTCTGAATATAGAGCTTTTTTGCGTTCTAGTTTTAGATGATGTATTGCCAGGCTCGAAATTACCGCATCAAAATTTCCTACACTTGGTAGATGGGATTCAAGATTATGTTGAACAATGCTGACAAAGTTATCACTCCCAAATCGTTGCTTTAGAGTTCTGAGCATAGGTGGAGAAAAGTCAATTGCCACGTATTTTGCGGATGGGATTTTCGTTTTTAATAACTTTATCAACCTCCCATCGCCTGTACCTAAATCAAGAACTTTTCTTGTTGTTTTTGGAATAAAATCCAATAACACATTCTCGCCTTCCCTTCTGTGAGGTATTTTATCTGCTCTCTCCAGATACCCTTGTACTCGTTCTGAAGTTAACCAGTGACTAGGATCATTAATTCTTGAATTCAACATTCTAACATTTATGGCAACCTGGGCCATATATGTCAGTTACGAGTTTGGTTGGATACAAAACGAAATTTTATTACTACTAGATCCCCGGTTCTGCGTCTGGCTGTTCTTGTTCTTTGAACTTGAACGATTTTAATTCTTCCATTGCATTATGTTCTCCTTCCTTTATGATCTGTTTTATAGTATCTACTGAAAAGTCAGCGTTTTGTTGAGAATATGGCCGCTCAGGACTCTTGCGGATGATTCTTGTAACACTCAATATCTTCGCTCCATGTCGCTTAACTAGAAGATCGTAACTTTTTTCTATTTCTCCCATTTGATCAGTTGTAAGATGGGAATGTTCACATTGATGTAACGCATCGTACAATCTTTCTATTAGATCAACTTGTTTGTTAATAAACTTCGATAGCTTTATGAGGCTGGAAGTTTTATCGCAGAACATTATATCTTTTGCTCTTGACTGAACTTCAGTCATGTTTGCTGGAAGTCTTTCTATCTTTCTCGGATAATTTTCAATCATAAAGACATGTTTGTTAACTGAAGGCGAAGCTTCTAAAACTTCCCTAATGGGACTATTACTTAAGAGAGCACCGTCCCATCCAAATACATTCTTCTGGGCTTCTACCCATGGAAATCCATATTGGGGATATCCGGTACTAGCCAAGAGATGCTTTATATTTATTTGAATTTTTCCCGAATCAAAAACAATAGGTTCGGCAGTAAGTACATTGGCCGCTGTTACTACTAACCGTATTGTATTGGGGATATTGTCTTGATCCGCAAGCAATGAACCAGGAGAAAGCCTTTTGAAATCTACGTATTTTTCTATAGTTTGTGCCAATGGTGTATTATCATAAAGGTATGTCCAATCTTGTGGAAATTCATTAAAATCAATTACTGGTCGAAACCACCTGGGAATGAAAAATTTTGGAACGCCAAAAAGTGTGGAGTTTAAGGAAGCGGACGGCGATTTAACCACCGCCATGGCATTGTTCTTCCGATCATAATCTAAGGTGTAAAAATCAGGGATTATTTTGATACTACTCTCAGCCAATTCTAGCCAAAAATTTTCTAAATCTTCACTTGGATTATCTCCCTTACTCGCAGCAATAATCGCTCCGTTGATGGCCCCTATAGAGGTACCCGAAATAATATCAAATTTTATATCTTTCTTGGCAAAAGCTTTCATGACCCCGCAAGCAAATGCACCCAGTGAACCGCCACCTTGCAAAACTAATACATTTTCAACTGATTGTTTCAAGTCCTTATCTCTGCATAGTAAGCGGTCTATAATCCTTAGTTAACAATGATCGCTGTGCTCGGACTGAGCCACGTCTGCAGCGTTCACTATCCGTATATTTTGCTGTTAGGATATTGGTAGGTTGAAAGTTGATCTACTTCAATTGCCAGATTGGAAATTACATTGGTTCTTCAGAAAAAGCAGTTGCCAATATTTTCGCATTTACATCATCCAGTTCCAACTGACCATCCAAGTACTTAATAAGATTACTTGAAGTAATTATTCCTACCGTCTTATTTTCATCTACAACCACCAAATGTTTTACCTTGTTCTGTTGCATCAAACTGGCAGCTGTCTCTACTGTCGAATCTGGATCTATAGTTGCCACAGGTGAAGACATGATGTGTCGAATAACGTACTCGTTACTACTTGCCTCTCTACAACATACCTGTGTGACAAGGTCTCTTTCGGTAACAATACCGACGGCCTGATCATTTCCGTCCATTACAACTAATGAACTTATGTTCTTCTCTTTCATTTTTCTGGCAGCTGCCTGCGCAGTATCTTCTAACCCAATAGTCTCAATCTTCACAGTCATTATTTCACTTACGTTCTTCGGCATGACTATGAGCATCAAGTATCTATTTTTATACTTTATTATATCGACAGGTAATATCAAGCCATCCAATATTAATACCGACATCTCATAACGTCCGTCCCCAATCAGAGTGAATAATTTTTCTCTATATGAAATCACCCAAAACCGGAAATAGAGGGTAAAGGGCATACAAAAGAAGAATAATTACTGAACCAATAACACTAGTTTGTCGTTCCTTGTGCAAGTTATCCATCTTGCCATACAGCTCTAAAAATTGCAGTCCTTTGTCTGTTATTTTGAACAGCTCCGTATTGTTATCATATACCAAGAAATCATTTTCATTTGCAAATTGTAGAAATCGAGTCACCTGTCCATATGAAAGATAGCAATTGTACATAATTTTCGTAAAACCAAGTCCATCATTTTCTGTAACTGATGATAGAATGGATGCAAATATCTCATTCATGCTACGGTATTTCATTATGCAAGAATAGAAGTTGGTTACTAATAAGCAGGCAGGATAACGAATACTAGATCATATTTCTGAATTTGATGAAACATTCTTGGAATAACTGAATATTTATCAATGAATATCACTCAGACAAACCAATTTTTCAAATAAATGCGCTTCGATGTAAATTAGATATCTGGGCTTATGATTGAAACATTTATGCCACTTGATGCACCTTTGCTATTAAATTCATTTAATATGAAATACTTCGTTGGCATGACTATAACTCAATCCTGGTTCTGGCCCACCACCAATGACATAGATAGTACCGTTAACTTCTCCGGATGTAAGTCCATGCCTTGCTGTAGGTAATGATGATCCTGAGGTCCATGTGTCAGTTTTCGGATGATATATTTCTGTGTCGTCAAATGTCCTAAGGGGCTTACCATCATTGAATGGATGTTCACCTCCAAAGACATAAAGATCATTGCTATCATGAGTTACGGCGGTCAATCCACTCCTTTTCGTTGGCATAGACTCGAGTGAAGTCCATTTATCCAATCTGGGATCATATGCCTCATTGGTACCCATATTTAGATCAGGTGAATTGTCTGTTTGTCTGCCCCCTACCACATATAATTTTCCGTCAAGTACTGCAGATGCAAGATGATGTCTTTTAGTAGGCATTGGTTGTTTTTCTGTCCATATGTCTGTTTTTGGATCATACACTTCGTTTGTACCCATCGTCTTACGAGAAGAGTCTTGACCACCGATCACATATAAAATGTCATTAATGAAATTGGCTGTTAATGCTCCTCTGGATGTAGGCATTGATTTAATTTCTTTCCATTTATCTACGGAAGGATCGTATATGAATGATTTATTGGTGGGAGTTCTCTGACCCTCAACAATGATGTAGCCACCAACTACAAACAATTTACCATTGTAAGTAGCAGCAGCAGCGTGATCAGTTGGTTGTGGTAACGAAGAAACTCTACTCCATCTATCTGTTTGCGGATCATAAACTTCTACCACGTCTGTTGTTTTCCCACTCTCGTCATAACCTCCTATTACATAGATCTTCCCATCCAAAACAGAACCAGCAACTTCTGTCCTTGCCGTTGGCATACTTGTCCCTGTGGTCCATGTTTGTGGTGTTACTGAGTACGATGGTGTAATTACCACAAAAATCGAAAAACCAAACATGGAAATTACAATTCCAATAAAGTAAATTGTAGAACGGATCAATACTCTTAGGCCACCTCACCATTTTAAATATCTATCTCGGAGCAAGTTGTGCAAAGGAGCCCGATTGTATGTTACTTTGGTGCAAATGTGCAAATTATTGATTCTGTTGGGGGGCCGATTAATACTAAGACATTAGACTAATTAAGTTTTGTGTTAATGATTACAAATTTACCAGAGCTTGGAAACGGGGGAATTTGATGAATCTATGCATAAGGTAATAACAACACCGGATATTATTGTTAGTTATAGAAAATGTAGTTGCCCTAATCTAAATTAAGAAGTTATCGCTAAAATGTGATCTAAGTCAATTCCAAAACTTTGCTAACTGTCAACACAAGAAGTAAAAATTTATCCATTCTCATTGTTAATGCGCTGATCTCATTTTTAGAAAGAATCAAGAAAGAATAAATGGTTCTTAGGAGTTTAAGAAAGAGACTTTGCCTACTAGCCTATATTTCTTGATTTTTGCACTATTGGACTTAATATCTGTACTAGGACTTGATCCTACATACGCCCTTGATATGGACGTTAAGTGCGCTATTTATCGGCATAGTGATGATTTGAACGGTGATAATGTAGACGTACGAATTCTAGCTATGGGCTTGAAAGGTAAAACTTACTATACCGCTGAAGTAATACCGGATCATAACCCGAACACGACTGCTACAACTAAAACTGATTCAGAAGGAATATTCTGGATAGTAATTAAAGTCCCAAATGGTGAATATAGTTTGTTATTTGAGGTAAACGTATATGAGGGCAACGGTACTGATGGCAGAGTAGTTGCAATAGGAGATGACGATGCACCATGTACACCTATCTATCGAATTTCTGAGCAAGTGAAATAGTTGACAGGCAATTGGAAATACATATTCAAAATTACGCCGGGTCTACAGTGGTTAATACATGGAGGACTAACTATCTTGAGTTTTTAAGTTCAATATGACATAAAAATTAAATCTTTAAAAAGGACCTGTGCATCGCAGAATCATCGTTTAAGTCACACAAATGAAATTCAATAACTTCTTGAATTTCAAGTGAGGGGTCAACAACAAGTAAAAAATCAATTTTTCTCTTCCCTGCCAATATGAAATATTTCATTTATATTTAGTGGGACTCTGTTAGGGTGAAGGAATTCACCTCCAAGGACATAGATATTGTCGCCGAATGCTACTGATTCTAAACCAAACCGTTGCGTAGGCATCGGCTTGTCATATGTCCACATATCAGCCACGGGATCATATTTCTCAACATTGTCAAGATCTTCATGGCGAGGACCTTGACCACCAAATACATAAATATTTCCATCAGGTGATGTTGATGCGGTAAATCCACTTCTCTTGATCAGCATAGGCTGACGAACAGTCCAAGAATCAGTCTGTGGATCATACATCTCATTTCTGTTAAAATTAGATTTTGCTTCGTCAATGTCTTCGGAAGGAATTCCATCGCCTAAAATTCTACCCCCCAGAGCAAATAGTTTTCCATCGAATACAGCAGTCTGAAGGTGATGTCTTGCAGTAGGCATTGGTGACTTTGTTGTCCAATTGTTAAATTTAGGGTCATAGGCGTAATTCGTATTCAATGGTATGTGAGAGGAGTTTAGGCCTCCGACTACGTACAAGATGCCATTAATGAATTCGGCATTTTTTGCACCGCCTACTGCTGATGGTAACGATCTACCTTCTTGCCATTCATTTTTTCGTGGGTCATAAATGAACAGTTTGTCGGTAGGAATTTTTCTCTTAAGAAATCCACCGACTACGTATATCTTGCCATCATAGACAGCAGATGCCGAATGATCCAAAGGCAGTGGCATTGGTGCCACATTGTCTTCAACCCAGTTATCCTTGGCAATATCGTATACTTCTATGGTATCTTTTTGACCTTCTCCCACTGGAAAATCTTCACCTCCAATAGCATAGATCTCGTCATTTAATACAACGGCCGAAAGTTCATTCCTAGCTGTTGACATATTTTTGCCAATGGTCCAATATGATTTGTTAAGATGAGAGATTTTCGAAGACTCTGGAGTCGAGTAAGCAATATTAACATTCAATAGAATAAAAAACAAAAATCCAAAAGAAATAGTAGTAATAGTTAACCACAGAAATGAATTGGAAAGGAATATGCTTCGCATAATAACTCATGAGTTGCTACGTATAATAACATTCCCAAGCAACAGAGTATCACAAGATTAAATAAGACCTGGAATTATGCATCCCTATTAAAGAAGGTTGAAACCAAGTTTTCCTGTAGGACTGCCTGTATTGATAACTTTAGCATTACTTTATACGACTTTCTTTCAACCAACAGACTTTGCCAAAGGAGATATTTACGAACCGCTCGAACCTACCGAAGGTTTGCCAATTGTCAATGATCCTAAACTGAAAGTGGAAGTGGTGTTCGAAGGACTTCATTTTCCAACTAGCATGGCTTTTCTAGGGCCCGCAGATATTTTAGTTACAGAAAAAAATGAAGGTACAGTCCAGAGATTAAAGAGCTGGAAAATGCAACACAATCCAATACTGGACGTTGACGTCGCCACCAGACATTCCCGTGGAATACTGGGAATTTCCGTTGCAAAAAATAATGAAACAAAAATCTTTAACGGGCATGATCATAGGTATGTTTTCGTTTACTTCACTAGATCTAGCGAACCAAAGGATACTAATGGTGCGAGAGCTGAGAAATCAGGTGGAAATGTCCTATATCGGTACGAATTAAAAGGCTCTAGATTATTAGATCCTCTCTTACTTCTTGAATTAGCTCCCAAAAAAAACCCTGATCATAATGGAGGCGCTATTATGATAGGTCCGGATACGAATATTTACTTACAAGTAGGGGATGGTGGTAATGATACTACTGAGACTCAAAATGTAAATGATGGAGGTCCACCAATTGGAAGTGGTGGAATACTTAAAATTTCTCAACAAGGACCCTTAGTACAAAATAAAAGTGACAATGTCCCAATAATTAGCAAATACTATTATGCATATGGGATCCGAAATAGCTTCGGTTTAGATTTCGATCCCGTAAGTGGTAAACTATGGGACACTGAAAACGGACCAACATTTGGTGATGAGATAAACCTAGTAGAGCCAGGATTCAATAGTGGATGGCTAAAGATTCAAGGAATATGGAAGACTGATTTTGAACCTAGCGAAGGGCCCGAAAAAGGAAGAATTGCTACCGAAGAAATTGGAGGCCTTGTTGATTTTGGAGGACATGGAAATTATAGTGCACCGGAAATCACTTGGAGTAATACTGTAGCACCAACAGCACTTGTGTTTCTCACTACAGACAAAATAGGACAGGAATATAAAAATGACATGTTTGTATCAGATATAAAATACGGAAATATTTATCATTTTAAACTAAATGACGAGCGAACGGGTTTTATCTTAAACGGATCTATTGCAGACAAGGTTATAGACTCTGATCAAGAGATGAATCGGTTGATATTCGGAACAGGTTTTGGAGGAATAACTGATATGGAAGTTGGACCTGATGGATATTTATATGTTCTCTCATTTGGGAAGGGTATGTTATATAGAATATCTCCAAAATAGCCATGTTAATCATTCGAGTTGAAAAGCAACAGAAAATTTGAATAGTTATTATTATTGTCGTGGTAAAATTAGTCCAGTTCAGTAAGTCCGACCTAGCTACTAACCTAAAAAGTTCTTTGTAGGCGGGCTATAAATCTTAAATACAATGATCCTTGTATCGCGACTAGAACTCATTACTAGGAATAGAGATAAAAAATTGGAGTCATAGATAGAAAATAGCTGACACTTTCTATTGACAGTTACATATTATTTAGCACATTAAATCAGATATGATAAGTTTGGATAAT
>JAKEIK010000017.1 GCA_022545895.1 Nitrososphaeraceae archaeon
TGTATGCATCCTCCCCTGTTTTTTCAAAAGATATCATTTGGTTATGGAAGCCTGCATTTCTACACTTATTGCATTCTTGCATCTTTTTTAGCGGTTTCGATGCTTCCGCTTGTAAAGTCGACATTGACTGTAATTACAGACCAAATAGCATTTAACATTGAGAGCACCTGATAGAGAGGGGGAGGGACAGAGAAAGGGAATGACAGAGGGAGAGCAAGTCGACTAAGAGGAATCAAAGGCTAGAATACGATCCACAACTGCAGAATTCATTTTTTCAGGAAAAGATTGTGTTTATCAAATAGTTATCGATATTGTTTCTTGGCAATTATTAAGTTGTCCCAGGATAGTACTTATTGCAAGATATTATTGGCAACTATGATGGATACAGTCAGGAAACTAAAGATAACGAAACTTTTCGATTTTTTGAATATGTCTAATATCTTTCTTAATACTTCGTGATTAAAACCTGCCTTCTTGAATTCTTCAGGATTAAGCCCAAGCCTTTTTAATTCGTCATAAATCTCTTTATCCTCTATCGTATTCATTAATAAATCGTTTGATACCGGTTTTTGTAAAACCTCCACTGGAATATTCAGTTCTTTTATGGAATTTGATAACGTATCTTCGACATAAGCAGAAACAAAGATTATCCTCTGATGAGGACTAATCGCCAGAATTTCCTTTGCCACTTCTAGTCCATTTCGATCAGGCAGATTATAATCCAGTATAATGACGTCGTAGGGCAGGGTACCGCGGGGAGTATGTTTCAACTGCAATTTCTGTAAACTCTTACTATATATTTTCAGACTTTCTTCTGCCGTGTGTGCAGTAGTAACTCTATTGCCTTTGGCTTTAAATAAAGTACTGAACAAGTTGGCAGTATCGGAGTCGTCTTCCACTATTAGTATATGCAATATTCATTTATGCTAGCGAAAAGGGGTTTATAGAAATGATGAACACTTTGTTTTACAAACCTTATATTAGTCCACAATGTACTACAATTTGGATGAGGTCTAAAGAGAATAAGTCAGTTTTAAAAACTATAAGATTGACAAATGAACTTGAACATATCCTTCAGATGGATGCAAAATCAAAGAAGATAAACGTGGGTACTCTTCTTTCCTCCATCTTAAGTAAATATGCCGAATGGGACAGATTTACAGAAAAGTACGGATTTGTATCAATGCCTCGTGAATTCTTAAAATTAATTCTTACGATCGTTGATATAGACAAACTTAAAGATGCTGTCTCGGACTACTATGGTACAGCTGGCCCTCGGGAATTCCTGACGTTTCGCTCCAAGAGAATCAATAAAGAGACCGTACTTGAACATATTTCGTCAGTGTGTAAGTATGCTGGTAGCGCTGAATTCGATGTTGGAACTCATGCAAAGGATCATATCATAACTATTCATCATGATCTGGGGCGGAAGTGGTCTGAAATTCTTGCATTGGGGTGGGCAGATGGTCTGATTAAAAACACATTGGGTCTTCCAACTCACTATGAAATTACCAATAATTCCCTGGTTATTCGATTTTCAGAAGACTAGCAGGAACAATATGGCATCTGCCTTCGTTGAAGAACGAGTGTTATCATAAAAAATACCGTAGTATGTAGAGGAATTTGAAATGGTAATTATCATAGGTTCTGTGCCAAAATTGATGGCTTATTTCGTATCCATTACGTGGTCGTCCCTCGAACGTTGACGGTTCTGCCGCGATAGATATTTTTCGGAAAACATCTAAGAACTTGCTAATAAAAAGCAATCAAAACGTTAGAAGATAATCGCTACTAACTAAAGTAATTCTTTGATAGAATCTCATGTGTAGTTAACTGACTTACTAATTGTTTAATTGATTTGCCAGGTGGATGGAGTGTAATTTCTGATCTCTTGTTATAAAAATTGGCTATTGTCTGTTTGAATTGAATAAATACCAAAAAATCCTAAACAAAAGTTTTTAGAAATCATAACTTGATTTTATAAAAATAAAAGTGCAACGTATCACAAAGATTGACTTAGATGAGCGATATAAAGAAAAGGGTACTAGTAGTAGATGATGAGCCTGACATAGGCCTCACTTTGAAAATTATTTTGGAAAGATACGGCTTTACTGTAGATACCTTTGCAGATCCCAAAGCAGCTCTTAAGAATTTCAAACCGGGAATGTATGACCTGATAATTCTAGATATCAAAATGCCCGAGATAAGTGGCTTTGAATTATATGGTAAATTCAAATCAAACGACGCAAATTTCAAGGCTCTTTTCCTTACTGCACTGAGAGAATTAGACGATTATGACAATCTAAAAAA
>JAKEIK010000158.1 GCA_022545895.1 Nitrososphaeraceae archaeon
AACCGGTAGTAAGCGCATTTACATGTCCAACCAACATAGGAACAACAGTCATCATCGTCCCTGCAAGTGCAAAAAGCACCGCTAATTTTGTGGTTTTGTTATGAACCAGTACAGGTTTTGTCCTAATTTTCAACTTCTTACTAATTTTCGATAAATAGCCCACTATTTAGGCAAATCGGAATAATTATTCATTTTTTCCAAGTTTTTGTCTCTTCATTTTGTTCCTTGTATATTCCACACAAATAGTATTGTCAATATTTACGATTTACCTGAAGAGCCTTAATCGACATTGCCGAATTGTTCGGCTACTTCCATTCCCAAACATTCAGATGGAAGTTGCCTTCTTCGTCGATTTCCAACTCCCAAACTCCCGGCAAGCCATTTAACCTTGCAAATTTCGGTGAGGAAGCCTGCCAGATAACTCCACCCCGCCAGCTCGCCTTTAGGCCACTTCCGGTAGGTCGTCCCCTTCCATGAGCCCACACACCTACAGTGTCCCCATCTTTGGTTGTGCAGATTCCATTGAACTCCGCAATCAAGGTTCCTCCATGCGGGGTCGCGACGCCTGTATAGATAGATGAATAGTCCGTACCGAACAATTTGCCTGTTCCCTGATAGGTCGCTTCCACTTTTCCGTCGGGGAGTGCCCTTATTCCTGCGAACTTTCCAGTTTCTTCGAATGCTAGATCTCCTAGAGCCATGTGACCATGGAATCGATGACTGCTATTTATGAGTTCTCAGTTCCCTAAATGAATAGTAATACAATTTCAACAAACTAACAAACCAATTTCTCATCTACGTATTCTGTTGGGGAGCGACGGGTATGCAAATATGCCAGTCAGTCGAAAGAACGTCTGTTTGGAAAATTCTGCTTTGATAATTTTGCAATATTAGGTAGCCAGAACAATTAATGTCTTAGTGATTCCTCCTGTAGTAACGCCAGTAGTGGTATTGTGCAAAATATATGCATTAATGGAGTCAGTTGTGATAATAAATGAGCCAATAATGAGAATATTTGTCAATGGGACAGAATGTGAAAATAGTAGTATAAGTTCTAAGATAAAATCTGTGTGAGACCCCTGCCATAATACTAGTAGTAATGTCACCGTCATTTTTATATCCGGCCGTATTATAACACGCCCCTCATGATTTTAACTCAACTTGCGTCCACTTTTATTCAATCAAAAGACCGCTCTTAAACTACGCGTGGAAGCATCAAGACGGATAATGCTATTTTTCGCTGCTTACGCTCAAAATCTTAATGACTGTTTAAAGAGTTACCAATTAAGTTTAGTTCTAACCCAGATTCAATCGAATGTACCAAGCAAATCTAATCAATAACTGATTAGGCAAGGGTACAAAATCATGTCAAATTTGATTCACAAACCACTGGTCCCACTATGTGTTACTTTTCGAACTGACTACTGTTTGTACTATAATCCGCTCAGTTTAACTTTAGGGTGATCTAGGATTACCACTTAGGAAACCACGATAAATTAGTGGCTTTATTATGGGCTAATACTAGGCCAATATTAGCGGGTCGAGGAGCAATAGAGGACAATAAGGGATTAGAGTGGACTATAGAGGGCAATAGAGAACAATAAGTAGGTAACCTAATAACCCTGCAACGTCCCTCGCATTTTTATGAATTTACCCGAACGCAAAAGACTCGTGATAAAAATGTACTTGCAAGGAGAGACACGGGCAAAAATTGCAAAGGCGACAAATTTCTCCTTTAGAACTATTGAAAAAATAATTAATGACCATGAAAATTCCAAAAGTAAAAGCAAAAGAACTCAGGCTTATGAGCTTTTCAGCGCGAACCAGCAGGACCTTCCAGATCTTCTATCAGTTTCCATTGAACTCGATATAGGGCCGGATGAGGTCGAAGAATATCATCGAGACTATCTACGGGTTCTTAACATGAATGAACTTGCTCGTATATACCGAGATACGAAAGGAAAGTTGGGCCTTTTCCTAGACTTCTACAATGAGCTTCATCTGTATAACATAGATCTAGCCAATATACAAGAAGTTGGACACTTAGCAAATCAAATCCCGCAAATTAAAGACGAATATCATCGAGTATCTACTTTACTTGGCATAACTAGAAATGAGGTTCAAGACCAACAGCAAATACTATCCACAATTGGAAATTCTATTTCTACTGCAAACGGCCAGCTCTCTGATCTACAGGCTAAAATACAGAATGCCTATACGGAAATAAACAGGAAAAACGAGGAAATATTAAATTTCCAAGAAATTCAAAAATCAATGAAAAATTCTGATTCATACAAGGAATTGGAACAATCTGCGCTGAAGAATGTTCAAAAATACATGGATCTGAGAAAGAATTTTTTGCTTGCGGCACTTACTATTACTAGAAATACATTGGTTAAGAATCCAGAATTTCAATATCTATTAAACCCATCTGCTGATCCTTATGACCTGCCTCTTAATGATTTGTATATACAAGCTGCTGAAGCTGAGTTTCAGGAATTTCTTATGCACATCGATATGAAGATAATTATGGAAGTAGGTTACATAATGCGTGGAGAAAAGAACCTCCCATAGACCTAAAAACTAACGATTTTCCATCTGCCATATAATCCCAATTAAAAGTTAATAAACTCGGAAGAAATGCGCGGAATCAAAGAGGATTTCAGGGCGATCAGATTACCATATTCGCAGGGTCCGATTAAAATTATTTCCATTCCTTACATACCTGAAAATAAAGCTATAATAAACAACAACAGTTCTATGCTTTCATGTCTCAAGCCGAATGGTTTACAACTTATTTAGAGTACGAAACCCTGAAAGATATGTTGAAAGTCATACTGTATACTTCACAATCATTTATGAGTATTACACCATTGCTTTATTACATAAATTATCAAGATAAAGACATACTTTTTATACACACGGGTATAATCGGCGGCGTCGTTGCCCATTATCATATACTGGGTGAAAAACCGACCAAGAAATTAATTGAGTTAAATAAGTTGACGGGAGAGTTTGAATTTGTAGAAAATATTGGTAACAATTCCCATTCAATCTACGTGCCAATAGTCGGCTTGACGAAATCGACACTCAGATTTCCTACGGAAATCCATAGCACCAATTCTCAATTATAGAATATTAGTTTAAGCAATGTAGGACCGCCCAAAGGCCTAATTTGGTTTACATTTCTTTCCTCTAGCAACAAGACTTGATGGCTTGCAACAATCAGGCAACCATGTAACCATCCATACTCGTTACCTATAATTCTGTCCAATCTCTGGATCTGCGTATTAATTAACACGAATTGTTTGAAGACAAAGAGGGATTAGGTACACGTAAACCTACAAAATTTACGAACTTATGAATAAATCTAGTTAATGATTAATCGGTTTTATCACTGAAAGCAGCGTAGAAAATTTGAAGGGCTTTAATAATACATCTTCTTGATTGATTCCCGTTGAATTCAGGACGTTTCTAATCTGGCTCAATGGGAACGTCGTAGTGAGAACGATTCTTTGATTAGGCATCATTTCATGTATTCTTCTGGCAAGGTCAAGTCCGCCAATGTCATCTAAATGGCTATCCAATATAAT
>JAKEIK010000159.1 GCA_022545895.1 Nitrososphaeraceae archaeon
TTAATCGGAACAATTGTTCCTAGGACGTTTGACATGTGACTGATTGAAACTAACTTTACTTTTCCACCTTCTATTTTCTCGAAAAAATCTTCAAGATTCAGATAACCGAAATCGTCAATACCAATATATTCTAATTTGGCACCCGTCTGTTCTGCTAAGATTTGCCATGGAACTATGTTGCTATGGTGTTCTAGTTCTGTAATTAGGATCTCGTCTCCCTCATGAATATTATTTCGCCCCCAAGAATACGATAAAAGATTAATCGATTCAGTGGTATTCCTTGTGAAGATTATCTCTTCAACAGATTTGGCATTGATGAACTTCGCTACTTTTTGTCGAGTTTGCTCATACGCACGAGTAGATTCTTCCGCCACCTGATAGACTGCCCTATGGATATTTGAATTGTAATTCATGTAATAGTCTGAAATCGCATCGATTACAGCAGAAGGCTTTTGGGTCGTTGATGCACTATCTAAGTAAACAAATTCTTTATTTCCATTCATCTTCCTCCTCAGTATTGGAAAATCATGTCTAAGTATACGACTATCAAAGATGCCTTTTTGCATCATGGTTAATTCACATGACAGCAGATATAAACTTGATTGCAAATTATTGTCATGTAGAATGGTCGGATCGAGCGTTGAGGAGAGTGTACAGATCGCTATTCCATGAAGGAAATTCGTCAACTCCCACGTAAATTCCATGAATATTCCAAAAGATTAATCCAATGAGAAGGGCGGCAGTTCTTCGATGTGATTTATTCGAATCAGTTTATTTGTGCTTGGCGATTCTTTTAGCGTAGATCGTCATGTTGGCATCGGGACTCGAATCGACTTGACACTTTTTAGGCAAAACCTTTCACTTTCTTACTGATTTAATGTCTACGAAATTAGGTCATACTCCTGAAGTTGTTCTAAAGAAGAACATTACACTCAAAATCAATTGAATGTAAACCTTTCTGATCTTTCTGCCTTCTACCACAACTACTGATTTATTCAGAAAATCGACTCAACCATAAAGTTTCAACATCATTGCATTGCGTTACTTCGATCCAATTATGAATTTTAGTTGGGTAAAAGATTACTATTGTCATCGTACTGGCTATGGTCACGTTTATACGGCGCTACATATCCAAATACTCGTGACCAATTGTCGATTTAAACAAATGATGCGTAATTTACCACCTTTTTCTACGTAAGGATTATATCTCCTTTCCCCGCCTAACAAAGTGACCGATTTTATTTGATAAAATGAAAAATGCAGTAAATTGTTTAGGCAAATCTTTCCGTTGAAATGATGGAAATATTCGATACAATATTAGATCAAGAACTAAACAGAACAATAGACGGTTTCTTATTTTTTAGGGTAGGTAAAATGCATAGATAAAACATTGCGAATGTTAAGGAAAAATAAATGATCTACGTTCACTTATTATAGTATCCAACAGCCCCAATTCAAGGAGACACTGTCGAAGTCTCTGAATGAATAAGACTGGTTTCTCAAACTTTTGCACAACAACCAATGAAGTAATATTTATACGCCTTGGAGGGGATAATCATCCTCTGATGTTTTATTCTTCGGCCATAATGAACATTGGTGGTTCAGAATGGATTATCATTGGATTAATGGCACTTTTCTTGCTATTTGGATCAAAGAAGTTGCCAGAATTTTCTCGAATGATCGGAAGAGTTGTTGGCGAATACGAAAAGGCTCGAATGATTGCCCAGAGGGAAATGGCTCAATCTATACCTTCACAGGCTGCTTCATATCACGGTCCTAATATCCAAGGTCCCGTCAACTCAGAGCGCGAAAAGTTAGAAATGGTGGCAATGTCACTCGGAATCGAATCTCGGAACAAGAATGACGACGAGCTCAGAGATCTTATCTCTGACAAGATTAAGAATCAGTGAGACCCAACATCATCTACGGATAACCAGTCTATCTAATTCAAACTTTAAATAAGTGAGTTTTCGACAAACCCTCAATGTCAAAGGCTTCTTTTGATAACAGTAGCGCTAACAACACGATAAACCCGTTTGAGAACGCTCTCACCCAACTAAGCGAGACCGCTAAAATCATCGGATTAGATAATGGGCTGCATCAGATTCTGGCCAGTCCAAAAAGGGTTCTAACTGTGTCTCTTCCTGTTAGAATGGATAATGGTGAAATCAAGGTCTTTATTGGGTTCAGGTCGCAGCACAACGATGCTCGTGGTCCATTTAAGGGAGGCATAAGATACCACCCCCAGGTCAGCATTGATGAAGTCAAAGCTCTTTCCATGTGGATGACATGGAAATGCGCGGTTGCAAATATCCCTTATGGTGGAGGAAAGGGAGGAATAATCTGCGATCCAAAGAATCTGTCCGCAGGAGAGACAGAGAGATTAACTAGGAGATATGCGTTCGCAATAGCCGACATCATAGGACCTCACACAGACATACCAGCCCCTGACGTATACACAGGGGGCAAAGAAATGGCATGGATAATGGATACATATTCTATGATGAAAGGAAATTACGTTCAGCCCGAAGTCATAACGGGCAAACCGATTGCCATTGGGGGTTCACTTGGAAGAAATGAGGCAACAGGACGTGGTCTGGCTATAACTGTAAGAGAAGCAGCAGCAAGACTAAAAATCAATATGAAGGACTCCACGGTTGTTGTCCAGGGTTTTGGTAATGCAGGTCAATTCTCTGCTCAATTGGTAGAAGAACAAGGAGCTACCATGATTGCAGTCAGCGATTCGAAAGGATGTGTTCGCAACCGAAATGGAATATCCGTGGTAAAATTGAGAAAACATAAGGAAGAAACCGGTTCGGTAGTAAATTATCCTGGGGCTGAATCGATTTCAAATGATGAGCTTCTTGAAACAGATTGTACAATATTAATTCCAGCGGCGCTTGAGAACCAGATAACTAAACAAAACGCTGGCAAAATAAAGGCAAAGATTATCGCTGAAGCTTCAAATGGACCAACCACACCTGACGCAGACAAAATTTTGTTTCAGAACCAAATACTTGTGATTCCGGATATATTGGCAAACGGAGGCGGAGTGACAGTATCATATTTTGAATGGCTCCAGAATTTGAGAAGAGAATACTGGACTGAACAAGAGGTGAACAATCGTCTGGACACAAACATCACAAAGGCTTTTGCAGATGTTTACGATATCCACGACAAAAATAAAGTGGATATGCGAAAGGCAAGTATGATACTTGCAGTAAACCGAGTTGTCGAAGCAATAAAAATAAGAGGGCTCTGGCCTTAAATAGAAAAAGAACTAAAAACGAAATACACTCATTTACTACACCTTTTTAATTTGATGGTTTGGCGGTACCGAATTATTCGGTTGAAAATGAATGGCCACAAGAACAGCTCTTTGTGACGTTCGGGTTATTGATCTTAAATCCCGAGCCCATAAGGCTTTCAATGTAGTCAATATTAGCGCCCTTAAGGTATTTCTGGCTGTAACTGTCGACGATTACTTGAACACCGTTCTTATTAATTACAGCGTCATCTTCATCTACCTTCTCTTCAAATCCCATCCCGTATGATAGTCCAGAACAGCCTCCACCGGATACATATACACGCAGGTACAAATTGTCTTTGTTTTCTTGCTTCATAAATTCAGTAACCTTTTCTGCTGCCTTGGAACTTATCGTAATCAGCTCGCCTTCCTGTGTAGTTTCCATTAGGATTAATCCCGTTGATAAAATATAAGAATCTTTGTCCAATTTTGAGACCGGAGCCCTTCCGTTCTCACAGATAACCTAAATGCATGGAAATGTAAAATTTATTCCATACCTGTTCAGCGAGATAATCTTATCAACATACCTATTTTGTCTTTTCCTTTATTTTAGCCCACTTGGCCAACGTTCCAGCGCCTGTGATCCATGTGATCACTGAATGGTATACTGGGACTTTTGACTGTTCTATCCTATCAGATAGTGTTGTGGTGAATGGACCACCCATGGCACCCACCAATATTGGTTTCTTCTCTTGTCTTTGAAATTCTGCTAACACTTCGACTATTTTCTCTTCAAGTGGATCATCTTGAAACACAAACCAGGGCATAATAATGTCCACATTCGGATCATCCATGAATGCTTGTATCGCAAAACGATAATCATCAGCGTTTGCGGAACCTGTTACGTCACAGGGATTCCCAAGTACATATGTCGCAGGATAGTGTTCCTTTAATTTATGTAAAGTTCCTTCGCTTAACTGAGCCAACTGCAAATCCAATCTTTCAAAGTTATCTATGGCCGCTATTATCGGCCCAGCACCATTTGTCACCATGGCGACCCTATTTCCTTTTGGAACTGGCTGCCAAGTTAGTGCCTTAAGTGAGCCAGTAAGTTCTTCGTAACTGTCAAGAGAGATAATACCTGATTGATCAAAGGCGCCATTGATCACAGCAAACGAACCTCCCAAAGATCCAGTATGGGAAGCAGCTTGTTTTGCACCTCTTACTGATCGTCCGTTCTTAAAGACGACTATCGGCTTCTGGTAGTCTTTTATGACTCTCCTTGCAGTATTGATAAATTTACGTCCGTCTCCAAGGCCTTCAACGTATAATCCTATTACATCTGTCTTTGGATCTTCGGCCAAATATTGGATCATATCTGCTTCGTCAACATCTGATCGATTTCCGTATGATATCATTTTGCTTAATCCAAATGCATCTGATGTTTCCATAAATGCAATCCCTATAGTCCCACTTTGGGAGAGAAATGCAACTTTTCCTCGCCTTGGCCTAAGCATTCTCGCATGTCCCTGAAAGGCGCAGTCAAGACCATTTTCCGCATTGTAAATGCCGATACAGTTGGGTCCGATAATACGAACCTTGAGCTCCTTTGAAAGGGTCTGGACTTGTTTTTCTATCTCAGCTCTTTCTCCTCCTAATTCTTTTCCTCCTCCAGATATGACCACCATATTGTGTATATCTTTACGACCACACTCCTTTAGCAAATCTGGAACGAATCGTAAATCCACAGTTACAACTACTACGTCAACAGCGTCACTAATATCGGATAGACTCTTGTAAGCCTTCAAACCCATTATTTCAGGATATCCTTTGGCGTTTACAGGATAAACCTTCCCTTTGTATTGATGTTTTGAGAGACTCTCGAGCACAGAGTTTCCTATTTTGCCTGCTTCTGGGGATGCACCGATCAAGGCAACCGAGCTTGCATTAAAGAAGAGGTCCATGTAGCTAGAATCTGGAACAGACTTTGAGATCGAATCGTCAGACGGTAACGTTCTTAAGATAATCTTTGCATCAACGACATGGTAATTGTCCGGATAAACAACTACCGGGTTAAAGTCAACACTTTCGTACTTCCCTGCCATGTCAGTTCCGAGGGTACCTATATTAACTATAGCTGTTGCAAGCATTTCCAGGTCTATGGGTTTTGATCCCCTGAATCCCTTAAGTATCGATTTCCCTTTGAGGCTTTCTAGCATTTCCAAAGCATCAGTCTCGTTTATTGGTAAGACTCGAAAAGAAACGTCCTTAAACAATTCGGTGTAAATTCCTCCAAGCCCCACCATAATACAAGGTCCGAATTGTGAGTCATTTTGAAGCCCAACAATAATCTCCACGCCCGAGGGTACCATCTTTTCAAGCAAAACTCCAGTCACATCGTATTTCTCCTTGAGTCTGAAATACATCTCTTCGAAAGCATCCTTTACCTCCTGTTCACTATTTAGCCCCACTTTAACTCCACCCACATCAGTTTTGTGTAAAATATCAGGCGAAACTATCTTTGCAACAAGCGGGAATCCGATTTCACGAGCTTTGCTGACGGCATCTTTAGAGGAAGTAACTAAAGCAAAAGGTGGGACATTGATAGAATACTGACTAAGAATTTCTTTTGCAGAATCTTCTGTTATTACTTTTGGGTTTCCCCTGGAAGCCTGTATTATTTTATCTACTCTACTCTTGTTATTCATGACTAACTCAGACGAACAAAGAGGCTTCCTTTGCTTCTAATTAACTTTTCTCGAGAATTTATCTTATTTTCCCAAAAACACACGGCTCGGGTGAATCAGGAATGCCCAAATTCTTTACAAAAGCCAGACAGCTTCTCAGATCTTACTGGCAGGCCGCCCACGTTTTGTGTAAAAGAGGACACTTTTGTGCATATTTCTCAGATGTGGGTTTAGATTTATGGATAAAATAACAATATGACCGTTTACGAACAAATATCGATGCTTTCACTAAAATATTTAGTTTTGTATCCAAGTGTTTGAAACTTGGCCTAATTGTGAATGACCCACTCCAAATTAGAAGAATTCCTCTAAAGCGTTTATCTATTCACTTTTATTATTGCTCTTCAGAACAAGCCCCATTTAATCAAATCCATTTTGACGCTGAGCAAATCCTCTCATTTATCATTTTATTCTAAACATAAAGTTGTGATGAATAAAGTATCCACTTATTATCTGGAGAATGCTGTTGGTCTATTAGATTCAGATTTAATTTTGAATCCACGGCAATAAAGTGACCTAAAAGTTACTTGAAACAAAATTATTTAAACATGTTACCTTTCGAGTACAAGGATCAAAATAATGCGTTATTTGTACTTGGTAAACAACATGTTTGTCGTGCCAAAGCCACGACTCCTGGCCAGAACTGGAATGCAAATAAATTGTGAAAGTTTCGCTACGATAAAAAAAATCGATTCTTGAGTTTAGAACCAAATTCGGAGAGAAGAAAGAAAAAAGAAAAAAGACCTGTACAGTTTTCTATTCTGCCATCGGGTGTTTCTTTTAACAATTCATTGTATAGTTTTAAAAAATGACCGCCTTTAGCCGTCATCTCATAATTAAACCCTCCACGAACCGGACAAATGAGACCATGGTGTGTCATTTCAACCAGATATTTGTTAATCTCCGAAGCCGTTAAATGTGCCTCAAGTTGCGACCTAATTTGATAAAGCCCATAGCCTCGGGAAGAATCCCTAAGAATAATCGAGACGACAAGTAACCTACTCACCGATTCCACGCAAACAGCATATGAACATGGAATAAAAACCTCGTCAAATACTATTATGGTAAATGAATTTCCAGTTTTTCCAGTATTTTCCTTACGTGAATTATCCCGATAAAAGTAGTTTACATAATATCGTTATTAATTTGGAGAGGTGAATTTCATATGTTGAAGGAAACTGTGGATCTCGATGTGCGCAAACGTAGACACTGCGTATCTTGAAAGTCATGTGGCCTCTAAATTTTGTTGAAGATAATTTGGTAATGATATTAAACGCAACTATTCTTATGATACATTTTCATAATCCATGTAGAAAAAGTTAGAATAATGATCGATAGGCGCCATATTGGCAGTCCTTAGTTATGCTTCGGTCATTTAGTGGACTTGAAGTGGTTTGAATGTTACGAAATAAGGTTGTCTTTCTAGACTTTGATGCAGATTCAAATTCAGAATTAGAGTCTAAATAATTAGCTTGGCTTGTTTGATTGGACAAAATCAACTAGTTACAATAATGAAAGTAGATGGTTTTTGGATTTGTTCAAATAAGCCATTGACACTGGCAGATCATATTTTCGCCCATCACTAAAATCAGCGTGTCTCTTCTGGTTGTCTTTAGTTCTAATATTTGTTAAATCAATGAGTCGCCAGCGTTGTCCCTCAAGTATCTCAATACCATTAATACCATGCCCATTAAAATGGAATCAGAGTGGTATTTTATTTCGTATTCTTATAAAAAATTTTACTGCTACTTATACCCCACCGCTATGATTGCTCCACCAAACAATTTCTGTTCCATGATCACTTTGGAAAATTTATCAGTAAGCAATAGGTATAACTCACCGTTCTTAGGCCATTTAGTATATGTTCCATAAAGCGTTTTGAATTTTAGTCCACTTTTCCCTGAAACTAAAAAAGCAAGAATTCCCAACAAGTACTTCAAATAAAATGAGACAAGACATCGTAGGAGAAAATTGTCAGGTTTTCCAAGATCCACGATTACAAATCTTCCACTAACTCTTAGAATCCTATGAATTTCTGAAATCGCCCTTTCTAACGATATGGCATCCCTTAAACAATAGCCACATAATACGGCGTCGAAGCTTCCCTCTCTAAAAGGCATAACTTCGAATACTCCACATGAAAGATTTTTGGAATTTTCCGAGCTGATATATTCTTTAGAATTTAGGAGCATTTCAAGAATCGGGTCAAACATCACAACTTTAACTTTATTATTCAAATTTTTCAACAAAATAGAAGTCATGTTGCCAAATCCAGAACCGGCATCCAATACTAGGTCCCCTGGACTGACTCCCCTGTTGATCCCTTTCTCCCTATATCTTCTATCTTGACCAAGGGAAATTGCCCTATTTACCCTGTCGTATACTGGGATAATGCTGCGCAATACATCTATGACTTCATGCCAGTATGCATTTCCAAGTCCAGACAATAGACGGATCCTGTCTCCAGGCTCATATCTATTATTAGGTAATAAGTACCTTGTAGAATAGAAATTAATGACGAGTATATTGATTGCAATGCATCTAGGTATGACTTGAAGATATCAAGACGAATTTAAATCCGGACTAAGCCTTAATGTAGCTCCCGTGCTCAATGACAATATTCACAAATGATATTTGTATTGCACTCTGCATCTTCTAATTACCAAAACCTGCGTATAATTGTCAATTAATTATTACTAGCCTCAATAATTGATGATCGACTATCCAAAAATTTTTACAGGACGACGCCACAAAATATCACACAAAACTTCACAAACTTGATAAAGAGCTAAATAGTAAATACATTATCTTTGTCCACTATAAGTGAGTTTGTTTGTGAGGACTGCGGAACACTATTAGTACACAGTAATCCAACTACGCTTGAAAGTATGAGAGATGTACATAATCAATTATGCCCCGTTAAAAGGCAAAAACTTATTTCAGCTGGACTTGCGTCCACGGTAAAAGAAACTAAACAAATTCTTGCTTCTCCGCAATCTCAAGCTGCCAACACTGCACCAACTCCAGTACAATCCCCTGAATTGGTTGCCGGACAACCAGCAACCCCAGCTGGTGGAGTGACCACCATATCGCTGACTGGGACCGGGACTTCATATTCGAAGATAGAAGGACCCATTGATCAATCGTTCAAGTCGAAACGACAAATTGTCGGACAATTTCAAGGCATAAACCTGTGGGGACCTATAGATCCTCCTGGACAGTTGGGAATTTGGGGAACAGAGGTATGTGTGGATTTTGACATATGCGTTGCTGATGGCGCGTGTATCGAAGCATGTCCTGTGAATGTATATGAGTGGCTAGACACCCCTGGACATCCAACATCAGATAAAAAGCCATTCATGATTCGAGAGAAAGACTGTATATTCTGTATGGCCTGTGAAAATGTGTGTCCGCCTCTATGCGTAAAGATATTCACTAAATGACATTATCAAGTATAACACTACAATACTAGAAAAACCAATGCTTAGAATAAAATTTACAGCTATGTTTTGCATTATTTGCGTCAATAATTCATGAGGAAAAGATTCAGGCTCGTCGCAACTGGAGGAACGTTTGACATTCTACATGAAGGTCACTATGCGCTGCTTTCGAGATCTTTTCAGTTAGGTGAACGTGTTATAATTGGCATTACAAGTGATGACTATGCTCTCAAGGAAAAGGGTTGCCAAACAATTCTTCATGGTTATAATAAAAGAGCAAGACAATTAGAGCACGCAATCCATTCAAAATTTGGGGACGTTAAATATACGATAAGTAAGCTCGAGAATTTCTATGGTCCCACAGTATTATCCAATGAAGTCGAGGCTATTATCGCCAGCCAAGAGACAAAAGGAAACGGAATAAAAATAAACAAATTACGTAAGAAGAACGGACTTAAACTGCTCAAGATAATTACTGTCCCAATAATCAAATCCGAAGATGGATTGAGGCTATCTTCAAGTAGAATTCGCTCAGGTGAAATTGACAGCACAGGTAGAATACTAAAGAGGGTTAAAAATAACTAGAGGTTGTGTAATTTTGGATTCGTCTCATTTTTAATACCAAAATACTAATGCTTGAAATGATATCAACCAACGAATGTTAGGCCTGTGGAATAGCGCGATAATTGGAACATGATTGGAAGCAAATACAATACCTAAATCGTAAAGTGAAAATTTGAATTAGATAATACAGCAAAGTGAGTGAAATTAACTTGGTGATCCAACCTGCTCCAAAATTAACATGCACGATTGATGTGTATAATGGTATTTTGCAGAATAATTTTCGTTTACTAAATCTCGAGCAAATTGTCTATATAGGTCACTTGCAACTTATGATCATTATGTCTTATTGACTTAATTGACTTCTTTTTGAATGTAAGATCTCTTACAAAACCGTTTAGGGTGTTAGCACTTTCAATATCCCTCATTATCACAGAATGGCATGATTTGTCTTTTAACATGATAACAACTTCACTTTCAACAGTTTTTACGATACCCAGCAAATAGGTCAATTCATCGCTGGTGTGTGATAACATACCTTCAAGTTTTTCTGCCTCATAGGTATCAAGGCATTCAAGATTGATAGAACCTACCAATTTTTTCATCAATCCTATCGATGTTATCTCTATTTACTCCTTATACATGAATTGTGACACCATATCCTTGGCCTTTTCTCTACGTTTTTGAAAATCAGTGAGGAACGATACAGAGTTACTCGAGAGGTCTTGCTTACATTCGCCACATAATAGATTTCCGCTTCTACACTTTAACGCTCTCTCCTTCGATTCTTTAGGATTGTCAAACATATACTGTAGATAAGAGAAGACTGGACAGATATCAGGATTGCCGCCTAGTTTCCTCTGCAACGCTACGGTTGGTTGTCCACCGGTAAACGCGACTGAGACCTTATCTTCTACAGTTTCAGAGTCATCAGTTGTAAATACGGCGGTTTTAGGTTTGGAGGAAGACATTTTTCCAGATGTTTCTAGTGATGGTAAAAATTTGCTATGTATTTGGGCAGGTTTATAATAACCTATTTTCTCCGCAACATCGCGTGTTATTCTCCAATACGGATCTTGATCCATTGCTGCGGGTATCAAAACTGGCGTTGGTTTATTTTCAATCAATGAAGGTAAAAAACAAGGCACTGCTTGGATTGGAGGAAATCCTATCATACCTATATTAGTTGAATTTGTAAAGCCAAACACAGCTCTTGCTGTAGAAAAAGTGATCCTTTTTGCTATTTCAAGTGCCATGGGATAAAGATGTTTTATATGTTTGGTATCGACTATGATCTTAGTTTTTTCTGGTTTAAATCCGATTGCAATAATATCTAAAATATTCTCATCAGTAAAAGCAGATATCTCCGCCATCGTCTTGTTGTGTCCATGTAGGAATTTTTCGTCGTCCGTTAGTTGGAACAGCAGCGGGGCGTCGAATTTGTCCTGCAGATACTTAGTAAACATCCAAGGCATCAGATGACCTAAGTGAACCTTGCCCGAAGGACCCCGGCCGGTATAAAGATAAAAGTTTTCTCCCTTTTGATACCTATCCAGTATCCAGTCAAAATCACGATGTGAGAAGAAGAAATCGAATTCTAAAAGCGGATGAATTTCTCCAGTCATAGACGCCAACTTTTTCAACAGGTCCGCTGTTATCCTTTGAGTTCCAAATTTTTCGATTAAATTATCATAGTTAACTGAACCAGTGACCGACCAAGGAGTAACATCAAATTCGTTGGCTTCATTTCCTGCGCTTACGTTTCGAAACTCGTGGGTCATGTCAGTTTCTGTGCTAAGATGAACTGAGGTTTAAAGGTTTAAAAAGTGTACCCCTCCTGATTCTTTCATCTTCAGATGACTCAGCCTTCTTTACATCCTATCGAAAGGAAAATTCTTCTTCTACTAAGCAGTAGACCTACTCAATCTGCCGAGATGAATACTATTACAAAAGAATTGAGCATGCCAATAGACCAAGTACGACGAGGAATTGAATGGCTAAAGTTTAAGAATCTAGTAAAGATCGTTACCGAGACATCTACCTATCTCAGCACAGTTTTGAAGGAAGGGACACCCGAAGCAAAATTGCCTGAAAGAAAGATTGTAGAACTCATCTCAAAGATTGGTGGTAATTCAATAGATATAAAGGACCTTGCCAAGGAGAAAAAGATTTCTCCTTCAGAATTTAATGCCGGTTTGATGAATGCGTTAAAAAACGGTTGGATCACTAAAATTGGTACTACTATTACCATCAATACATCTTCTCAAAAATCCTCTCCTGAGGAAAAATTATTACACAGGTTATTGAAAGAAGAACAGATTAACATATCGAATTTGGGAAATGATGAGATCCGGGCTTATGAATTGCTAAGGAAGCGACCTGGGTTTATAAGTGAAAAAAATGAAAGCAATCATAAGATTCATTTATTACAGGCAGGACACAATATTTCCCAAACATTAACACAATCTAATTCTGAGGACGAAGTTATTAAGATCACCGCCGAATTATTACGTTCTGGCAAATGGAAACATTTGAAATTCAGAGGTTTGGACGTTTCTTCTCCCGTTCAGAATCATAGTCTTGGCAGGACCCACCCTCTGACAGATTTGATAAGCGAAGTGAAGGAAATCTTCATCTCTATGGGCTTTTCGGAAATTGAAGGGCCAATGATCCAGTCTAGTTTTTGGAATTTTGACGTATTGTTTACACCTCAGGATCACCCTGCACGTGAGATGCAAGATACGTTCTATATTCATGGCAATATGCCTACCGAGGACATTGACAACACTGTTCTAAATAGAGTTTCAGATATTCATTCGAAATGCTGGAAATATAAATGGAACGTGGAAGAGGCAACAAGGCATGTATTGAGAACTCATACCACAGCAGTAACTCTTAGATATTTAGCTGAGAATAAACAGGATGAAGCTAGAATTTTCTCAGTCGGCAGAGTTTTTAGAAACGAAAAAATGACATATAAGCACCTAATGGAATTCCACCAAGTTGAAGGGGTGGTTATTGGTAAAGATCTTACTTTGAGGGACTTGATGGGATTACAAACGCTTTTCTATTCAAGGCTTGGCATAAAGAAAGTAAAATTTTGGCCGACCTATTTTCCGTATACAGAGCCATCTCTTCAATCCATGGTATTTATTGAGGAAACAGGCAAGTGGATTGAATTGTTCGGCATGGGAATATTTAGACCAGAGGTAACTGCATCGGTAGGGCTCACCGGTAACGTTTTGGCATGGGGTGGCGGTCTTGAAAGAATAGCCATGATCCGGTACGGGCTAAATGATGTACGAGAACTGTATGAAAATCGATTGTCGTGGTTACGGAGTGTTCCGATTTGCCGGTTGTAAGCTTTCCTGTTCGAAAGATTAAAGAATTTTTTCCCGGATATGATGTTAATAGTATAGTGGATATTTTACCTTACATAGGACTCGATATAGAATATGTCGATGAGGACGAAATTAGAGTAGAATATAGTCCGAATAGGCCAGATTTTTCGTCATATTATGGAATTGCTAGAAGTTTGAAAGGGCTTCTTGAAATAGAGATGGGGATACCCAATTTCAAAATCATACAAGGCAAAGATTATGTGATTAGTGTTAATAAATCAGTTTCTCACATAAGACCATTCATTGTTGGTCTAGTAGCAAAAAATGGCAGTCTAGATGATGAATCGATAAGAAACCTCGTAGGAATGCAAGAAGATCTTCATAATGGTCTCGGAAGGCGAAGAGCTAAAGCATCTATTGGTTTTCACGATCTCTCAAAATTAGAATTTCCTTTAAGATATGACACTGTATCGTCCAACGCTTCGTTTTCACCTTTGGGATTCAAACAGGCGGTCACAATAGCTGAGATTTTGAGAGAGACTGAGGCAGGAAGAAAACATGGTAAAATTTTGCCTTCCACTAAAATCTTTCCTGTACTTCTCGATGGTTCGGACCAGATTATTTCACTTCCGCCGATAATTAACGGCGACAGCACAAAAATCAATCGTAATTCCAGAAATTTATTCGTCGAAGCCACTGGCACTAATTTATCCCTATTAGAAGATGTGCTAGCAATTATGGCAATCACCCTATCCGACATGAAATTTAACATAGAAAGTGTAGTTATTTTTTATGGTGAAGAAAGTATTGTATCTCCCAATCTGCAACTTAGGAAATTTGAAGGACTGGAATTGAGTTATGTAAACAATGTCCTTGGCATTGAAATTACACCAGAACTTGCTCTAAAATGTCTCAAAAAGAGTAGGCTAGATGGCCTGATTGATGGTTGTAAAATTACATGTAATGTTCCCCGTTATAGGACAGATATTAGTGAGGCTATTGATTTGGTGGAAGATATTGGCATAGGCTTTGGAATATTCAATCTAGACCCAAGCCTTCCTGCGTACAGGTTCTCAGGAAAAAAGAGTCGCAACACAATAATATCTGAAAAGATCAGGCAGACCCTCGTTGGAATGGGGTTAATAGAAAATGTGAATTTCAGTCTTATCAGCAGGACACTTGAACATGAATATGTCAATCGAGATATTGATTATAAGGATGTCGTAGCAGTAGTCGGATCAAAAAGTGAAGAGCATGAAATCTTAAGAAGTTCTCTTCTTCCTTCTTTACTAAGGTCGTTATCTCATAATATCCACGAAGAGTATCCACAAAGACTTTTTGAAATCGGAAAGGTGTTTTCGTTGGAGGAAGATCCTTTTGAAAGGTGGAGTCTTTGCTCCGTGATAGCACATGATGAAGCGGATTACACTGAAGCGAAATCAATTGTTCAGACATTAATGGGTGTTGGACTCGGAAAAGAACTCGAAGCTATTTCAGCTATAATTCCGACCTATTTAGAAGGTCGAGGTGCATACTTGTATGTCGCAGATACAAAGGTTGGAGTTATCGGAGAGATTTCTCCTTCAATCATTGAAAATTTTAGGATCAGGGTTCCTGTTGCGTCGTTCGAGATAGATTTGACTAAGTTGGTTACTTTTGTTTAGATTCGCAGTATGTTTATAACGTCTAACCTCGAGATCAAGTTATCCTTGTTCCATCTAGAAAATGGAAATGGTGCCCCGTTATAGAGAGTGCACTAGGAGGGTACACATGGTGTACGGCTACCAATGACTAGTTGTGGGTCAGAGACGGGGTATATTTTTTACATCCGAATGAACTTTATTGTAAGTTCCGAACAAGTTTGGTAACGAATTATACTTAGAGTTGATTCAAATGACCTATGCGGATGTACACATTCCAATAACTAGTTATCAAGACTGTGTTGAAAACTCACTGAAATAATATACCCAGACACATTGCAACTTCAAATGACAGATAGGCACAATTCTACGATCTTCAAAAAAGATACGTAAGAACATAGGAGTCGCAAATTGTGCGATATTTAGTTTTTATCCTTACTTGTTATCATTTTACTTAGATTCCAATTTATAGATACTTTCCGATTTGGCTAGTTAGTCAAGTCACTGAGGCACTTAACTATTATATACTTGATTTCGTCAGATACTCCATACTCTTTTAGAATCTCTTGGTGATTTAAGAAAAAAGTTTTCCTAAATTCGGGATCTTCCGCAGCTTTCTTTAGTATTCTACTAACAGTTTGTAAACTTTCGTTGGTGTTGCTATTATTCAAATCTATATCAAAGTCAAATTCATTCAGGTCAAATATAAGACTATGGAGTCAGTAAAATTGATATGAACAAAGAAAAAGTTAGTATATTGTATTGAACCTAACGCCGCTTGACCTGCAAAGTAGGAAGAAGTGGACGAAGTCAGGAACGTCAAGGGTAAAACCAGTTGAACAAACCCTTAGGGAAGTTCTTCCTCTTACCGAGAAGATCGGGGTAACGAGACTGGCAGACATAACTGATATGGATATTCTAAAAATTCCAAATTATTCTGCGGTGCTACCAGGTACAGAAGACTATATTTGGGTATATAGCGGTAAAGGTCTGACCAGGCACCATGCTCAGGCTAGTGCATTAATGGAAAGTATTGAAAGATACTGTTCACTTCCTTCCGGCGCTCCAAAGAATATGATTCAAGGGTCCTATGATGATCTTAGCAAGAAATTCAACGTACTTCATCCTTCGAGTGTTGTTGAGCCCATGACATTTCAGTATACTGAAGACATGGTAATGGATTTCCTTCCTGGTTTCGATCTAATGAATAAGGAATTCTTGTTGGTACCTGCACCCATTGCTCTCTTCAAATATTCGGCAAGGCAGCCAGCAATAAATCCCTTCGCGTATCACCACACAAATGGCCTTGCTTCTGGCAATGTAATGGAAGAAGCAATATGCCATTCTCTATGTGAAGTTATAGAAAGAGATGCGATTAGCATGGCACAACTCAAGGCTAGTGCAGTACATTTTCACATTCTAAAAACGGTTGAGAACTCTCTTAACTCGAATGGATATTATGTCACTCCGATTACCGCGACCGACTATGTGGATGACAATTCTATTTTTCCTGACGTAGAAATCCATGATATCGAATTTGAACCTATTACTAGACTTGGTAAAAAATTCCAGAAAGCGAATATCCCGCTAATAATAAAGAACGTAACATCAGAGATTGGGATCCCCACTTTTAATGCCGCTAGCATAGAATGGATTACCCATGATTATGGCTATTTAGTAGAAGGACATGGTACGCATCCTGATGCAAGAATCGCTTTACTCAGGGCAATCACGGAAGTGTCCCAATCCAGGGCCGCTAACATACAAGGAGCTAGAGATGACCTAAGAAAAATTCCATATGGAGAAAACAATACGGATGATCAAAGGTCATGGCAATTCATGAAATCGAGAGACATGATTAGGTTCTCTGACATCAAGTCTTTTATCAATGAAGATATTTTGGATGACATTAAGTTGATTCTTACCAAACTTGACGAAAACGACTTAAATCAAGTAATTGTTGTCAACCTAACTAACCCGAGTGTTGACATCCCTGTAGTAAGAACTATTGTTCCAGGACTTGAAATGTATAAAATTACGAAATCGGTCATCGGTAGAAGAGGACGAGCGTGTTTCAAGGTATGAACAGACCTCTTGTTTTTCTCGGTCCAAGTCTAAATCGCGAAGATGCACAGAAGATTTTAGATGCAGAATATAGAGACCCGGCAAAGAAGGGTGATTTTTTAAAATTGGCTACATTTTCTGAGGGAAAACGGATTATTGGATTTGTTGATGGTGTTTTTCTACACGATTATCCCCCTTCACCCATTGAAGTTTACCAGCTATTGGTAATGCCAAATATTATGCTTGTAGGATCATCCAGCCTTGGGGCATTGAGGGCCGTTGAACTTGAGAAATATGGAATGGCGGGTGTAGGGAAAATATTTGAGCTTTACAGGAAAAAGATTCTATTTGCTGATGATGAGGTTGCTGTAACCTTTGTTCAAGGAGAAAATATATTACAATCTGAGGCTATGATCGATATAAGATTTAATCTGTTTCTTGCCAAAAGATTGGGGATTATTGATGAGTACTGTAGAAAAATGGTAACAAAAGTTGGCAAAAATCTTTATTTTCCCTATCGTAACTATGATGATATTATCACTATTTCGCAAAAAGAATACCCTCCACTATCTGAACAATTGGAAAAATTCAAACTCCATCTAACGAACAACAGGGACAGCCTTAAGGCTAGAGATACGATAAAATTGCTCAAATATTTGAAGATATTAGCTGAACATTAAGATAGCAATTTTGTGAAAAAATCAGCTGCAGTATGCGTTATCATCTAAATCTAGATCTAAAATCATATTGAAGTTTCTTAAGACTCCCCTAAAATTCATTCGGCAGAAAGATCCCAATAATTTGCGTCGTTGAATTCATCAACTGGTTTTCCTAACCTTTTCCAATCTTTAAATGATTTTGAGTATAATCTTACGTTCTTAACTCCAGCCATTTTCAGAGCATAATAAGCAAGTCCTGACAGGGTACCCACGCTACCACAATAGGCAATTACTTCTGATTCTGAAGATATTCTCCTGTTTTCTAGGAAACGCTTTATCTCAGAAGTATTGCGAAGAATACTCTCTTGTGTTCCCAACATAGTGTAAGGGAGATTAGTTGCTCCGGGGATGTGTTCAGTTAGAAAGTTTAACCTCTCTCTTGAATCCAACAGGAAATTGTTCTCCATTCCTTGAGTTCTTTCCACGTATTCTGCATCAGCGTAAATATCTTTGTTAACATTCATAGAATGGTGTGTTAATGGGAATTTGTTAATTTTCTTCTCTGTTTCAAGTCCATGATTTTTCCATTGACTAAACGTTAGTTCAAGGAGTGAAGTATTAGCATGGCCTGCATATTGAAATGTCCATGCAACTCGTGCGGCCAGAGCACCGAAAGTATCGTCATATACAGCTACCGGAGTATGATCCCCTATGCCAGCATCTTGCATAATGGTAATCACCTTTTCAGGTGATTCGGCGTCGAGTACGGAGGCCAATGGTATTGAAACGGCACTCTCAATATGCCCTTTGTTGTATTCCTCGGTCCTGCGCACATCTACAACACGTATAGCTTTCTTCCTGATCAGTGTTCTTAGAGTATCAACATCAATTAGATATGAGAGGATAGGTTGCACACTTTGTTCGCCTTTTCCCGGGTCGTTTGAAGAATTTGACTTTTTTGGCTTCTTTGAAGTTCTGTTCTCATATTTGGGATTAATGATAGACTGGGATTTTTTTTTCTTGGCTGAAATTATTGGCGATGGAGTAGAAATCAAGCAGCACATTCGCCCTTGGCAGTCTTGGCAGTAAATTTGACATCATTCCCATAGTCACGGTAAGATTCTGGATCTTCAGTAATTGAAGGCAGATTTGTAACACTAGACAATGCCAATTTGATATCGTCTAAATTCCTTACTTTTTTGTTTCCCTGACCTTTGACAATTCCTGTGATCCATGCATCCAAAGATTCGTTTCCTGTTCGCTCTTCCCTATAAATCTCTACAATCTTCAAAATTGTATCAATTACCTTTTTGGCTGGAACCCGCATCACATTTTTCCCTAACTCACCGTTTTCTTCTGCACTACCACCAAAAAGCATCGTGTAGGTAGGAGCCATTGAACCAGATATTCTAGACGCTCCGCCAAAGAATCCAATAGTAGCAATTTCATGTTGTCCACATGAATTCGGACAACCACTAATCTTGATGGTACTATGACTTAGTGAATCGTCTGTATCCAGTCCTAGTTGAAGTAACCTTAGTTGTACCTCTTTTGCTAACCTATGTGAATTGGTTATGGCCAGATTGCACGAAGTAGTACCAGAACAGCCGACTGCTGACGCTATTGTCAGTGCGCCTGGATTTGCCAAACCAATATTTGAAAGTTTGTCGTAAAAATTCGACAAATCCTCAGTCCGAACAAATCGGATCGCGAAATTTTGATTTGGAGTATTCCTGGCAGATTGTTCCGCTGAAAGATCACGAATTATGCCAGCCAAACCCCTCAATTGACTCGATGTAATATCTCCTGCTCCCAGAGTTACAAAAACAACATTGTAACCTTCTTGTCTTTGAGCCACAACATTCGTGTGCACCCATCTATCATACGTAGAGGTATCAGGATTGATTCTTTCGTTAATGACTGGAAGTTTTATCTTCGCTCGGGTCGACTCGGGCAATTGTCTTGAGACATCCTTTTCGGATTTGAAATCAAAAGACTTGGCAGTTGAATAAGACATAGTCATGTCTACAATGCTCCTTTCCTTAAGAACCAGTTGCTGAAATTTGGTCCATCCCATTTCGTGGACAAGATATCTCATCCTATTTCTAGCCATATTCTCACGATTTCCGTGTCTATCGAAAAGCCTTATCACTGCCATGCAAGTCGCCAGAACCTTATCCTCGGGAGTGAAATCTTCTAATTCATGGCCAATGAAAGAGGCTGCACCGAGTCCCCCACCCAAATATATTTTAAATCCTTTGAGTTCATCCCTCTTTGAAGGAACAAGGCCAATATCTGCCACTCTCATTAATCCGTGTTTCTGACAACATCCAAAGTTAATCTTGAATTTACGGGGAAGATTTTGACACATGGGGTTACGAAGAAAGAATCTAGCAATTGCCATAGCGTAGGGTGTCGGATCAAACAATTCATCTGGGCATACGCCTGCAAAGTGACTGCACATTACATTTCTAACCGTATTTCCGCAAGCTTCCCGAGTAGTCAGTCCAACTTCAACAAGACCTCGCATCACCTCACTTACGTCTTCCAACTGAACCCAATGTAATTGAATATTCTGACGAGTGGAAACGTGAGCTGATCCGATAGAAAATGCTTCAGCCAACGACGCAATCTTCTCTAATTGTTCTGGAGTTATCTCTCCACTTGGTATCTTTATTCTTACCATGCTGTAATTTTGCTGAAGGCGTGATCCATATGCACCGTGTTGAAGACGGAATCGACGAAAGTCGTCTTCTGAAATTTTCCCTTGTCTGAAGAGTTTAACTCTCTGACTAAAAATGTCCGTCTCTTCTTCTCTGCCCCATCTAGGATTAGATTTGGGCGAATATAATGACTTCTTGGTATGCGAATTATTAAGGACGTTCTTCAAAGATATCTATTTTCTCTTCTCTGTTCAAAACCATATATTTTTTGTGGATACAGGCCATTTTTGTACCACAGTCACAAAATGATGGAATTTATTGAGCACAGTTAGTTTATAATACCCTGGTTTTCTCTCTTCAGATTTCCCGGAA
>JAKEIK010000160.1 GCA_022545895.1 Nitrososphaeraceae archaeon
GGCACGGAAAAAGATAGGATTTTAAAAGAATGTATCATTTGTTCGGCATTAATTAAATATGTTGAATAATCATTAACATCGGCATCATAATAGATGGTATAGACTCTATTACTCTCAATTATTGTCCCGAATTCTAATTGGTTACGAGCACTGAAGGTATCCATATAAGGCTCTGTATAACTAAAGTGTACCATATATGCGGGGTATCCTCCAAGTGATACATCGCCATAGTCATTAATAATTCTGAAATTCTGATATCGTTCCTTATCTGAATCAAGGACGTAGTTTTTCAGGTAATGACCAAAAGATTCATTGGTGTCGGAATTTCTAGTTCGTATTGTCACGTGTGGTCCAAAGAGGCTATCATTGTAAGGCGAGAAGGAAATAGAATTGGTCTCTTCAACTATTTTCCAATTTACGGGAGATTCAATGCTAATTCCTAAGTTGTCATTTTCATACAGGAACAAACCATTAGGAACTACTGAACTAGATTCATTTGTCAATAAGATACCATTAGAAAACTGCTGGGAATAGGTTAATCCCATTACTAGTATAACAAGAAAAACAATTCTGAGAAACTTCATTGATCAAGTGACTTCTCAAATATTATTAGATCAATCATATTATTGGTATTTTCTGAATACATATCAAGGGTTGCTCCTTTTAAAACAGAGACCTCTTCAAATCTGCCTTTATCTATGGAAAAGATATTCCATCTTCTCCCCCCAATAACAGTTAGCCACATCATATACCTAACTGTACGGTAAGCGGGCTTGCCTCCCACAATAACTTTTGATATTCTCACATCCTTAACGTCTAGTTTGGCATTATTAGAGTTTAAGATCTTTCATTGGTTATTCAAAACCTTATTTTTGCGTATGGGCTGGATCTTTGGCAAGGAATAATTCTAAGCGACCACAATTTTCGCAGACATAGACATCATAAAATTGATATCTTCTGAACAATGCAGGTATTGGCACTTTGATAGGCCCAAAGTCTCTAGGGATTTCAGACCGCTGATGAAGAAATCTAGCACCACCACATCCACATTCTCCTTGAACTCTATTAATCGCAGGATTGGCCATTAGTTAGAATCTATGAGTGTGATTTATTTTATTTTCCCTCGCTGTGTCATCTGTCCTAAATCTTATCGCGTCATCCTTAAAGATTCGCTATCTCAAGTCACGTAACCAGAATAATGTTTTCTAGCCTATGTTTTTATCTTTTAATTCTACCTCCTTAAGTTCCAATAATTTATGCACCCCGAACTTGTGCAGGTTGTACTGAGTCCAAAAAACTGACACATGAATTTGAAAAAAATGTAATAAATGCAATCGGTGACCCTAACGAAGGCCCACAACCGCATTTACAAGAATTGATACAGGCTTATATCCAAAATGTCCAGCGAATATTTGTCGGCGACCCAAACATTGACTAGGTGAGAACACTGCTTCGGAGTTATGAACAGGACCTGACAACGCTAGTTGATACTCAACCACCAGAACCAGAAAAGCAGTTAACAAAAAACTTTAGGAGTCTGACGCATGATTTCGAAAAGACTGTAATCGGTGCTATTTCACCGCTTGAACCAGATTAACCTTTTTTTTGATGGACCATCTAAACATTTTACGGAAACCTAAACTAATAGACTAATGTAGCATAGTGCGTGAAACTGAAATTTCTGGTTGCCGTCATAATAGCAACCATGGTGACAACCACTTTAGTGATATATCTGGTCGTATTAAATCAGCAGGCTGAAATCCGCTCTATTCTTGCTAATTGAAGCCTAGAAGCTAAGAATGAATAATACAACCCGGCATGGAAGGCCAAGTTATGCCACCACGACCCGGGTTGAAAACATGAATGCAGACCACGATGACGTATTCAGTTAATCTATACTTTACTATTAACAGTTTTCAACATAATTTAGCAGATCGAATTAGCTATGATATGTTTGGATAATTTTCTATTTGATATTTCAGACATAGGAAAGTATCGAATACTCACTTCGTTTCTTAGCAAGACGTCTTTCGCACTTTACTTATACTTTGTTTAGTATCAAACGCTGATTACAAAATATGTATACAAAAAAAATAGGAATGTTAGTGATTCTGTCGCTATCAATTGCGACAGTAGCAATGGGTACAACAGGCTTGAGTCTGATATCACCAGTCTTTGCCGGGGGTGATCATCATGACCATGGTGACAAGAAATGTAAGAACAATGACGACAACAACTGTAATGACACACATAAAACTCAGAAAATAAAGGCCAAGAATGAGTGCGAGATAGAAAATGAAAACAAAGACCACAGTCACGACAATGAGAACTTGAATGAACTAACCTGTGTTAACGAAGCACAAAATCTGAAAGATGTAGAACAAGTCGATGTCTTCGAGAGTAACGACACTCTAGCTTAGAAAATCGAACTAAAATTCCCAAAGGGCATTTGCCCCTCCTTATTTTTACTTCTATCTATTCTATTATTTCTATCCATAGGATATAAGCCTCCGATGGGCCTTTTTGTTGCTAGACGCAATTGCCCACCAGAGAGTGCGGCATTCTTCTTGGATAGAGTATCGATTATGATAAGGCCACTTAGTATTTACAACTTGGTTGGATGATAACAAAAAAGACAAGGGAACTAAGGGTCCTACTAGCTGCTAGCCAGCAAGCAATTCTTACCCTGTGAAGACTCTTCAGAGGGGATGATTGGCATACTTGGCCCTTCAGAGTCAAAGCATTCGTTCATTGGGGATTAGGTTCGTGTATTTATCATTCAGACCTGTGACTTATTTCAGGCATAGTACCGGCCAGAGAGGGGGAGCCATATTGATTGGTGTAATTGACTAAGGCTTATTAGGAATAACTCTGTTCAGTCATCATGCAAACAGTATTAATTCTCATGTTAGTTTCGACAATATTACCTGTAAGTATCGCTAACGCTGCATTTCTGGAGGATTATTCAGAAACCCCTACTAAGAAATCTCTAGACACCATACTGGATTTCTGTAAGTCCAATCCTGATCGCAATATTGCAACTGACCTTGTAAACACTTCGAAAATAAGTGATTTCTATGCTGACTATACTTGTGACGATGCTGCTCAGGAAAAATCCTGGTTAGATGGAAAACAATCCAATGCTACAAGAATAACAATATTGCATTGAATGACAATTTAGTCATGGGCTCCCTCTCCTCTAGTAATCGGTTCTTTAAATCATCCAAGTAGTCATTCACGGGAGTGGGTAGAACAGTCCCTTCGTTTAGAATTGCAGCAGAGATAGGACGAACAAAGTGTAAGCAATTGAGATCCTATTCGGACAAGAAGGACAAAAAATGTTTGATCAA
>JAKEIK010000161.1 GCA_022545895.1 Nitrososphaeraceae archaeon
AAGGCACAGTATCAAAGTTTTGGAGTATTTCCTGTATATCAAAAATCTCATAATTGCTTACCCCAATGGCTCTTGCTTTCCCATCTTTTAATATTTGAATCATAGCCTTCCATGTATCTTTGCTTTTTGCTTGAACGGGCCAGTGGATCAAGTAGAGATCAACATATGATAGTCCTAAGCGATTTAAACTTCTTTCACATGCCGCAAGAGTAGAATCGTACCCTTGATCGCTATCCCATACCTTTGTAGTAATGAAAATCTCTTCTCTTCGTATCCCACTTTCTCGAACTGCCCTACCTACATCCGCTTCATTACCATACAGCCAAGCAGTATCAATATGTCTATAGCCAATCTTTAATGCATATCTAACTGCACGTAATGTCGTTTCTCCAATTGCAGTCTGGTAAACGCCTAGCCCCAGGCGTGGAATCTCCACTCTATTATTTAGAATTGCACGGGATTTTAGGGTCAATTCCATAATGAAAGACGATCCTCAATTCTGCACTTAATTCTATCGGATCGGTCATTGATGAGTGAGGTGATAGTTCTTAAACGTGTGGCAAAAAAAGTAGGTGGTCATGTGGATTCTCCGAAGATCAGAAAAACTACTGTAACGGAGTAATCAGACTCCGGCTTTCTGTTTCAATTCTTTGTCAAGTCCAGGGGAGTATTCTTGGGGAGCTTCTGGCATTTGTGGAATGTCAAATCCTTCTGGAAGACCATCCAACGCCTCTACCTCTCCATCGCCAAATGGAGATTCGCCATTAAATTTTTCTCCAAGTCCTGATTTATCATCAGTGAACGTCCATTGCTGATTGTGTAGGTTTCTTTTTTCGAGCGCTTGAACTTCGGGCATTTTTGAACTGTCGGTCTTCGGAACTGGAAATGTCTTATCCCAGTTAACTCCCAGAGATTCTAATGCCTTTGCAAATACTTTTTCATGCGCTAAATCTCTCACAATCAGGTAGGAGACTGTGGCACGAAATGCCTTATTATCACTCATTGCATATAGTCGGCACTTTTGAAGCCTTCCAGTACACTCTAACATGAGGTTATAGAGAAGATCTAGAACAAGATTTCCGCTGTTATACACATATGATCCAGACCATGGATTTCCTACAGAGTCAACTGGCATGGCACTCTGTGCGCCTACGAGGAAATGGTGTATATTAGCTGCATCCAAAGCAGGAGCTAGTGGAAGCTCATTTGGAGGAGCATTCGCTGTTGTACCTTCGAGTAGCATATTGATAGTGGTCGATATTAGTTCTACATGACCTATTTCTTCACCTGCAACGCTCTTTATCAGATCCTGATATGGTTTGGCTTTGCCTCGGAAGTTAAAGTTTTGAAACAAGTATTGCATCATTGTACGCATTTCCCCAAATTGTCCTCCCAGACCTTCTTGGAGTGCATTTGCGGCACGGTTATCGGGTTTGTCTTTTGGTAGCTTATTTGCAAGTTTATTTACTGATACGAACATGTTATCATTAGTACTACAAAAGATATAACTGCTAAAGGTGGCTCATTAGTTCGTCGTTCTAACATGATTCTATGTAATGGCAACGCTTGATAGTGTTATTAACAATGATGAATGATTAATATTGACATGGCAGATAAAGAAATGATAGAAGAAAAAATAGGCGAAGCTTTAGGATTAGAGAAGGCAGCACAGAAAGGTGTCGAAGAATTAGAATCTAGAGGATTATTAAAACCTGAACACATGAAAAAATTAAACAATATGAAAGAACAAGCTAGCAAGCAGGAGCAGCGAATGGAAGAATTAGTGGAAGGATTAGTTGAATCGGATGATTTGGATTCAGAAAAAATTGAAAGTACTGCGGATGAGACTGCTGAAAAGGTTTCAAAAATAATGGAGACTTATTTGGGCGAAGACCCCGATACACAAGAGGCATTGGAGTTCCTATGCTTAGCTGAAGGCGGCGAAGTTACCCACTATCAAGTACTAGCTTCAATAGCAAAAGATGTGACAAATAAGAAGTTTGGAACTACAGTAAGAGCTATCCTGAAGGAAGAACAAGGACACCTACAGTTATGCACAAAGCTTGCAAAGAGCAATGCCGCAGCTGCATAATCCTTTTTTTTATTAATTGAAGGCTTCATCGCTTACAGGAATAGTAATTAAGGTGAATATTTACAACGCATGAAACGTTTACAATACTAGAGACAAACATATGTCCAGTTTGTGGAAAGATGGATAATACAGCTCTATGCTCACAATGCAGGAATTGTTCTGCATATTTGGATGAATGGAGAGGATCATTAAGTGATCGATCTTGAATCTGTAGTTGGTATAACCTGCAAGTAACAGCATAGGAGTTGATTGTATAAGAATGGCCCTGGACTATTAATTTCTAGTCGTTTTCCTTAGGAAGAACTTTGTTTCCTTTAAGCGTGATCCACTTCTTTTTGATGAACAGGTAGAATAAAGCACCTGTAATTATGATCATCGTTACAACTATTATTAGGAAACCTGATGGCAAGCTTGCAAGGTCATTCAAATCTAAACCGTTCATACCA
>JAKEIK010000162.1 GCA_022545895.1 Nitrososphaeraceae archaeon
AGTATTTTCAAGTTATAATAGATGGATTATGTGTATTTGAAATTAAGTACTCGAAGTATATTTTTTTACGACTCTCAGGCTAGTTCATACGCTCTCAGAATATTCTTTTCGTGATTTTCCCATAATAGATTTGACTTTGCAAAATCAAAAAGTTTTAATCTTTTACCATATAACTCTGCCAAGTTATCTCTGAAATAATTCAATTGCGAAAGCATTTGATTTGAATCATCAAATGTAAGGCAATTGTCTTTTAAATACTCTGTTACTGGTTTAAGGGACGAGGTACACATAACAAATAATCCTGCATGTGCATACTCGTATGCTTTATTTGGGCTAGAATATACATGAGACCAATGTGCTCTCCAAGGAATTAATCCAATAGAATGTTTGGACATTTCTTTATACATATCTTGTCGCGTAAGAAAACCCGTGTAACTTATCTTTGAAGACAATGAAGTTTGCCCATCCCACCCAATTATTGTAAGAGAACCTATGTTCTGATTACTAAATGTGTCAATAAAACCATCTATATTTCTTTGTGGAAATTTGATCTTATTATGGCCATCTCCTCCTGCATAGACAGATGACAAACCAGTATGTCTCGTAGGTCTCTTAATGTCCATAACTTCTGATTGTAAGGGGAAGTTCGGGACTACAAATACCTTATTAGTATTGTTACCAATGAGTCTTAACTCCTCAGCAATTTTTTCAGACACTGTGATCGTAGGACAAGAATTAACTAATTCCCTTTCCCATTTTGTCCATACTTTGCTTATTTTCTTGTTAATATATCTTCTTTTTGCCGTTTTTAATTTATTCCTAAAGTAATCTGTTAATTGTAGTTTTCGTAGTCTGTTAGCTTCTGAATTTTGATACTCAATTTCATTTGATATCTCAGATGACTTTGACCAAAATTCATGATCGTCATACACAAAGGGTATTCCAAATTCTGATACTAGCTTAGCCGAAAAGATGTTATGGGCATGTACTATATCTGGTCTTACATCTCTTATGATTTTTTCAAATTGTTTTTTAACAGAACGCCAGTATGTGGGAATTCCGTATCTCGCTCCGGCAGTCCAATTCATTTCAAATATTTTTGCGAATATGTTTCCATCATAACTACCAGAAATTTTTCTTCCTGCAAATAAAACTTCATGTCCAACACGCAATCCAGTTAATGCTGCTTTTTCCACCCTCCAATCCGGCAAAGGTTCATGTGATAAATGCAGAATTTTCAAATATACATTTGTAGCCGCGGCTGTTAATATAAAAATATGCAAGAATGCGATTGTAAGGCTAATATGGCTTGCAAATGAGATATAATGCGAAACACGGATGTCTGCAAGCATGTTCGAGGTGAATATTTTGTGCGAATTCTTCACATTTGGGATCAAGCTGGAGTAGCTTGTACTCTGGCAAAATATCAGACCCTTCTAGGTCACGAGTCAAAGGTGCTCATAGTCGGTGCGATTGACAAATACGGCATATATGAATTTTATAGAAAGTATTGTACCAAGATAGATCGCTTGGATTTTGTAAAAACTTGCTTATCGGAAGCAGAATGTGCCGATCTGATCCATGTGCATAGTAGATCTGATATATTCCTAGAAGTTTACCGAAAATTTCGGACCTCAAAAAAAATTGTTCTTCACTATCATGGTACTGATGTTAGAGGATTTAAAGGGGACGATCTTAAAGGCATGGACCTGGGAAGAAAAATCATAGTTAGATCTAGGAGAGCAATAACAAGAGTTAGAAACAGGAGCCGTTTGTTAAAACTAGGGTTTTTTGAATCAGCAAATACGGAAGCGCAGAGAATTTCGCGGATAACCTTAGTATCGACTCCCGATCTTTTGGGGTTGGTAGATAGTGCTATCCATTTGCCAGCCCCTATAGATACCGATCATTTTAAACAATATCCATCATTTAATAAGCAAAAAAAGGCCTTGATGATAAATACCGAAGTCACTAATACAGAATTGGCTTTAAAGTACTGTAATAGCAACAACATTAATCTTGATATAGAGGTGTATGACAGAACAAAAAAACCTATAATGTTTAAAGAAATGCCGCAGTTGTTGAATAAATATGAGGTTTACGTCGATATAAGGTATGTCAACAACATCATTTTAGAGAACCTGAGTAAGACGGCTATAGAATCGCTTGCATGTGGTTTGAAGGTTTTGGATTACGGATTGAACTTAAGGAGATCTGTTCCGCAGGAACATTTGCCCGTTAATGTAACAACCCTGTTGTTAAAATTGTATTCCAGATAATTGTTCCTCTCTGCCAAATCAACGGTATCAAATATTTTTTAGCCAATGCTTCGTCAGTTGTAACGATCATGGAGATCGATATCGATCTTTTCTAAGACAATTTACTTTAGCTGATTAATCGGTAACACAATAATGACCTCCAGAAGGTGGTACAATCTTAACAAGTAAACGGTTTACTAATCTAGAGTAATAAATAAATGCAGAATTTGACATAAAATAGCGCTTGAATCAGCAGGCTCAAATTAACTGTTGTATTCAGATATGAGTAGAAAGTGGTATCTGTAAAGCCCAGAACAGAACACTCTTTTTAGGTGCCAAATAAAAAATGCCGTCCTTGGATACCGATATCAATTTCCAACATGCCTTTGTGATGGATTGCTGCATTCGTGCATGTTGGACCTATATGTTATTCTTGTTTAGTAGGATTTTATCTATTATCCATTTACGTTTACCCTGAAATCTCAAATTTGGCCATTTTCTTAACGGGGGAAAATAGACATCGTTTAGAGTTCTTTAGAATACTCTATGCAAGCAAACATAAACGACAATTGGATTGTCATGAAACGAATTTCATTTTCATTTCTATCCACTTTTTGCTACCTTCTTATAGCTCTCCTCAATTATTTTTAAAGCAGTATCGATCGAATGGTACTTTCGAACAAATGCTTCACCTTCTCTTCCCAGCCTTAACCTTTCAGCTTCGTTTTCGATAAGAAATTCTAAGTCATACTTGAAAGTATCTTTTGAAGTTCTATATATTGGAGGTCTATATTCTTCAAAAAGGATATCTGAGACAAAAGCTATAACAGGTTTTCCTAGTGCCATTCCCTCCAGTTCAAATTTTCCAAACCATCCAATATTTGGCAATATCTTTCCAATTATTATATCACATTCACTCATTTTATTTAAAGCAAGAAGATGAGGCATGTCGAAAATTTCCACTAGTTCTATTTTATCTTCAGCTCGTAAGATACTTAATACGTTTGTAAAGTAGTCTTCCGCGCTGTAGTTTTTGTAATACGGATAATGTGCTATCTTAGGGATTCTGCTAGTTTGCTTTTTTTTGGTATCGATTCTATTTCCTGTATCATTATTGGATTAGGCAGCCACCTTCCATTAGGGGCATGGGCCAGCAAGTCAGGCGTAGAAACCAAACAATAATCATAATCTTGGGTTCCACGCAAGTCATTACCATGATAGTGCTTGAGATAAATTTTTGCATTGTTTCTCCTTTCTAACTCTCTTTTCAAAGTACCGTACGGATAATGGTAATGCCAGACATCATATTCTTGGAGCTTTCGCAAGAAATTCCATCTTGTGACGGGAAATTTATAATTAATTTTTGTTCCTCCAAAGAGATTCTGCGTTTTTCGATTAAATACAAATACGTCCACTAAGTTGCCATAGTTCTTTTGCCCGTGCGCGATAATAGAAGCAATGCCTGCCGTATTGTTTATGTGAGCGATTTGCATACAGTAATATTAGTTAACTTCACGACAATTACTTATTTCTTTACGAACAAGTCGATCAGATGTACCGTTCGTTTGACAATGTATCAAATATAGGAAAATTGTGGGAATGTGCGTCTTTATCTTGAATGCCATGGAAGAGACCCGATTCCAGTCCAAAGTACACTACTATTACGATAGAATTTCGATGGTGACTATCATCTACAAATATTGACTTCGGCGCAACAGTCTGATTTAATACAATGTAACTGCTGAAACTTTTGATCGATACCCTGGAAAATCAACTGTTATTTTTGAGCATAAGAAGACCAAGGTCGTTGTAACCTGCAAATCTAATCCATGTGCACAAATTTATTTGGGACTGAACACCTCCTAAACATAATAAATTCCAGAAATCGCAAATAACTGCACGGTTAGTCGCTACTCTATCGGCTTCAGAGCTGAGGGGAAGTTTCGGAATTGCAATCTTCCATTTATCTCAATAATCAATAATAAACCAATACTGCATAATTGTTTTAAGCGATGTATGCCATTGGCGTGGATTCTAATAACGATATTGATTAAATCCCTGATTTGTCATTTGATTTAGATTCGGTTGGTTCGGCGCTCACAGCTTTATTCATATCGTATAAGCTAGTACTTCCTTTAGTTATTCTTAAAAGAGCATCTCTCATTTTCTTTTTATCTTCCTCAGTTACGTTACCTTCAATAAGATCCATCATGTATAACCACATAATAGCGCCTACTTTGTTCTCACGAAAAAGAGCTTCTTGTTCAACTGTCCATTGAGTCTTCCTATGCCAGTACCCTATAATTATGGCCAACGGTACATAAATTGCTATAAATACTAAAGCGAAGAGCCATATACTTCCGAAAAGCCAGTCCATTGAAGGTACCTTATCAATGAGAAGCTTGTATTGAATTGTAATAAAATTTGCAAATGTCATTGCAAATATTAGATAAGTGCTATGGCCATTTCGAAAATCCAACCACCGTCTTCTAATCCAATTGTTTTGTCTAAACGAAAATACCATCAATAAATCTAGCTTTACTAGTCTAAAATATGTTCCGCCCAAAGGTTGATTTAATCGAGCTAGATTCGCAATAAGAAATGGGGTCTTAATCAACGATTGTCTCGGTCGGTGATAGCCGTTGCTCCAACGAGTGTAACTTAATAATATGCCAAGAATGAAAATTAAGTTGAAAATAACCTATCAATTCATAGATGTATTTTTTTCTGACTATAGCGCATTAACCAGTCTTCGCATCTTTCCAAAATCAATTTCGAAGCCGAACCTTAGTTCCTCTTTCTTCATATTTCTATACATGTTCATCAACAAACCAAAATGCTTAACGGTACTAAGTTTCCCAGCCATTTTAAGTCGGACAATTCTGTAAACATCATCATAGTAGCCAAATCTTTTCAATACCTGGTCTCGGTAACCTTTAAAATCAAATCCTGCGGCAGTATCAATGTTGTTAAGGAAGATGTCGCTACAAATTAGGGATGGAATTATACCTTCACCTAACAGGGGAAAAACACAACCAATTGACTCTCCAACTCCTATAACGTTATGTTGAGAAAAAGGCTGCATCCTTTTTGGAGGGGATAGCCGAATTGGACGTCCTATTTTCTTTAATATTTTTGCTTTCGGATTTTGATTAAAAAACTCAGAGATCCCATAATATTTTTTGTCAATGTCACCTGCTCCAACATAGGCCATTCCATCTCCAAGAGGGAAAAACCAAAAATAGCCACGAGCACCTTTATAACCAATGACATAAAATTCATCTATATCATGGGCATTTTCTATCAAGTACTCGTATGCCGGGATAATAAAATTTTCGTTTGATTTGGGCAATAGGGATCTGTGAACTCCTGTACAATCTAAGATGTAATCAAAACCATTAAACAGTTGAGAACTAGGCAAACACCTTTGTCCGTAGTGAACCTTGAGTTCCTTCAATAAATCTTGTTCCCATCGTTTTTTGTCATAGGTTACCAACCCTTTTAGCTCTAGGTATTCCTTCTTTTCGGCAGGCAGGTCCATTCTCAATCTTTGTCCCACATGAAGTGTATATTTACTAAAATCCAGACCAGATTCACTTGAAAATTTTTCCAACATGTGTCTTGAAGCTCCCCACGCGCAAACTGGCCAGTGATCCTGACTCTTCGAGGCTTCAAATATTTCTACCTCGTGACCACGGGAGTGCAATCTGTTTCCTAGATAACTTCCTGCAACGCCTGCACCCACGATGGCAATTCTCACTGGAGCTAGTTACGTGGGAGCGAATATAATTCTTGTTGAGGGAAGGATGGAGTGACAGTGAATACAAATATAGCAAATTTGAATCAAAATGTCAATTATTCATAACAATCATA
>JAKEIK010000163.1 GCA_022545895.1 Nitrososphaeraceae archaeon
CATTTCCATAATGCTGCCTCATTGTTGCCAAAATTGAGCTAAAGTACCTAATACAATTGGCTCGTTGGTAGGTAATAGTAGTACGAACAAACCCTTTGGGGTTCTGTACCTACACTAAGATTGTAAAATTCTATCAAATTGTGCCCGGAGAAGTAGTGTACAAGTTCCTTGAGCCCCTTTTACATATAAGCTCAAATCTCTAGGCCGATGGGATAGAATGGTAACTGTGGTCTCCTGTTTAGGGATAATTAATAAGCTGATACTATAATTAAGTACGATACTCTAAACACTAATATGATCTAAAACCCTCTCCAAATATGTCAGCTGAGATCTTGAGCTCTAGTACTTCATTCGCACCTTCATATATGGTAGTTGCTCGTGAATCCAAAAAATGTCTTGCTACCCTTGCGGTTTTTTGATAGGCGTAGGATCCAAATATCTGAACAGATCTATTGGCAGCATCAAAAGCAGCATTAGAGGCATGAAACTTGGCTATCGTTGCAAGTCTATCTGCTTCGGATCTAAGCATTGAATAGTCTAGATTTTTGCGGTTTAATTTAGACTGCCAATCCATATCATCAATCTTCATATTTTCAACGTAGTCATGCAGTTTTTGTCTAGCAGAAGCAGCCCTATAAGTAAGCCATCTGGAACTTTCCACAGCAACCGCTATTTTCGATATATGATGTTGGATTAATTGCTTCTTTCCCAAAAGCGAGCCATGTTGCTTTCTTTCTTTGCTATGTCTTACTGTCTCGGTTAAACAATCTCTCATAACACCAATTGAACCGGCAGCAACGCTTAGTCTTCCATCAATTAACGCACTATAAGCAATACTTAATCCCCATCCAGGCATAGCCAATAGATTTTCTTTTGGTATCTTGCATTCATAAAAAGAGATCTCGGCATTTTTGACTGTAAGTAGTCCTAATTTATGCTTCATTTCAACAGCGTGGATGCCAGGTGAATTCATATCAACTATAAAAGCGGATATTTTTCCTGTTACTTTATCGCGGGCATACGTTGTAATAATATTTGCAATTGTTCCATTCCCTATCCAATGCTTCTTACCCGACAAAACATAATGATCCCCCTTATCTTCATAATTACTAACCATCAATGAAGGATCACTTCCTGCTTCTGGCTCTGTAAGTGCAAAACCCATGACACTCCTGCCGTCGGTAGTCCTAGATAGATGGTTTTTTTTCTGTTCCTCATTTGCCCATGATTGTAGAACCATTTGTCCTATTGATGTATGCGCTGAAAAGAAAGTTCGCATCGAACTGCTCTCCTCGCCGATCCTCTCTAACGCAAGTATGTATGTAAGAATATCGTATCCCAGTCCTCCATATTTTGTGGAGATTGGACAGCCGAGCATTCCAATTTTGCCAAACTCAGGAACTAATTTATCATCAAATTTCTCTTCGAGATAAGCCCTTTCCTCGGATTCTCTTAGGTTCCTACATACATTATTAACTCTAGAAATAAATTCATCTTGTTCAGTTGATGTGTCAAAGTTCATCTGGGATAAGTTACGGTAATGTGACACGTAGAACATTAATCGACTTGCTATAAAAGCATAATTATCGAATGCAATTCAATATGTTAATGGAGAAATTCTTGTATACGCATCTCATTGTTTAATTTTTCTAATATGATTGGTTTGTATGCCAATGTAAACATGGAATTAAGGATATGACTCTGATAGTCAGCCGGCCTAGGGAAAATACGAGTCATATGTTATTATCATTAGTAACTTTATCAAAAGAAAAAACGAATACATTTACAAATTATCCCCTATATCTGAGAATTAGATGACAAATAAAAGAACAAACTAAACCGTCGACCGTTACTTAAATATTCTGGTAGAAAAATTTCCCAGTTAGATGATACATACCGTTATTGAGAGGTCCATGTTGTACTAATCTTTGTCAAACCTTTCATAGCAGTCATATATTTCATAGTCTGCCAAGTTATCTCCCAAGTGTTCTGCTTTTGTAATGCATTTTTGCATGCTATGAGTAGCATTTTCGAAAATTGGTGTACTCTTAAAATCTTTCCAATTTATATTATTGTCATCAAACTTATTATTGTCAATTGCACGGTACAGATGTTCAACATCTTTGTATTTCTTTAGATCACCTTCATTGTCTCCAAATGCGTTACTAATTAATTGGTTCCAATTAGATATTCCGATAGCTGTTAACAATCCTATTCCTAGAACCAATGTTGACGCCACTCGATTTTGCATGAAGAAAATTCTAGAAGCAGTTTATAATAGATTACTCATCATCATTTTGTACATTATCTTCAATATTTCGCAATTATCACACGTACCACAAAACAATGATTGAAATTATTTTAACTTTTGGACGAATATGTTGTAGTATGTTCCTAACATACTGGTCTATCCATGAAGATGATCATGGTCAATATCTCATCTCATATCGAGAATCATAATAATATCTGCTTATATCTATGATTCTCTAAATCAAATACGTTCGATGCATAGGAACATAATACAGATATCGAGGGCTCGCTTAGTGTGGGAAAGCAGTCTATTCAACACAAATTGATTGTGGTCTTAACTGATAGGCTTGGAAGACTATCTTCATTTAGCTAACTATAAAATTCTGACATTCTGCGCTGCCCACTATGATGTGGTAATTTTAATTGTGTCTTAGATTCTTCCATGTTAATAGTTGACTTGACAATTTTTAGAATGTTATTGTCCTTAGTATCCTTCACGTATACAATATATATTAGTGCATCATTCTTTCCAATAGATTTTCTTATTACCCTTCCAATTCTTTGGGTTATCTGATTTACATTGGAACTGTTAGCTATTATTATCGCGATTCGTACTTGCGGAATATCATACCCTATTTCTAATGTGTGCACCGAAAGAAGAGGATAAAACTCCTTTCCCCAGCGCTTTAATATTTCTTTTCTATCTCTAATTGAGATCTCATTATGAATAACATTAGCCTTTATTCCATTTGCAGTCAGCATTTCTTCCAACTTTTTTATGGAACTTATCGTCTCACTAAAAATCATTATGGGCTCATGTGGATGTTCTTTAACTATTTTTATAACCGCGTATAGTTTATTTGTCGCAGTGCTAAGCAATTCTTTTCTTTTTCTAACATTTTCAAACCACGATTTTGCCAATTTAGCTCTGTATCCTCCTTTCGTTAACATCATCGATATGATGCCAGGATTAAATTGTCCTAATTTACGTGATAATTCACGAATACGCCTGCTCGTATCATCATAAATTGCTTGTTCGTGGATTGTGAATTTTACCATTTGAGGAATGATTTGTGGTTTTGCAAGTCTTCCATCATTCACCGCTTCACGAATCATATATTTTTTCACTGGCGGAGCGATACTCATTATCGTACTATATTTAGGATCGGTGTCATCTATCGTTGCGGTTAATCCTAATACCCCCTTGTTAGGGTCCTCTGCTATCACGGCAAATATCTTAGAGTATTCACTTGCAGTTTCACTAATCAGGTGAATTTCATCAAGGATTACAAGATCTGCTTTTCTTATCAAATCTAGATTATTAATGGCGCTCTGATAAGTGCTAATGGTAATCTCCCTAATATCCTTGCGTTCGCCAAAGTAAATACCTATATGTTCAGCAGACAATCCATATTTAATTAATCGTTCTACATTTTGGCCAATAAGAACTATCCTCGGCACTAGAAACAATATTGTGAAGAATTTAAGGTTCATCTGCTTTTCAGTAGACAGAAAAGTTGATGACCTATTTGTTGCCAGAACAATATCGGCCATACGTCTAGCGCATTCAAAAGCAATCTCTGTCTTTCCTGTACCCGTACTGAAAATGACTGAACCTACACATCTGTTATGTATCCATGCTTCGACAGCTTGCAGTTGGTCATCCTTTAGTTCAAAAGGAAATCGAAGATTGGAGATTGCAGCCAATAATATAGACGGGAACCACATTTAACTAAAAGCTTTTGGATCAGTGCGTCAATTTAGAATTGACGAGACAGTCATTGGTAGGATTGATTTGGATTGGCCAATAATGTTTGGCTCTCTCGTCGAGAGTTCTACCTAACTCTATTAATTAACAATTTGACATAGTCATAAAAAATTCGAGATCTCGAGAACTCATTCGGTAGCAATACCACTCATGCAACTCATGCAACAGCCTACATTGACTATATTTCTACATCCACGGCTTGAATGATGTAAGTACAAATACTTGATCGGAAAGTTAACACAATTGTATAAATCAGTATTCCATTCATATAATGACTAAGGTATATTTACAGCGGATTTGAGTAATACATATTGAAACAAAAGGCCCAAAATGATTCGATTGTAATCGCATTCATAACAACGATCGTTATCGCGGGTGCTTGTGTATTTGTTAATTTCTATGGTTTCTCTGTCCAGGCAATCAATGATTACCCGCAGGACTTGATCGTACAAGTCAATGAAACTTCATCAACTTTCATTAGAACATATGAGAATCCAATTTTAGGCGTAAAGTTCGAATATCCTTTGGAATGGGGAGAGCCATCAATACGGGATAATAGTGTTTCCTTTAGTTCCTCATCAAACTCAAAAACGCAGTTTTTTGATATCACAATTTCTGTAGAGACCTTACCACCTGGTTTTATTGACCTTCAACAGTTTATGAGAGAAAAGTTTGGAAAATATCAAACATTACCAGAGTTTAAAATCGTCGAATTGAACAAAACAACATTGGCAGGCTTCCCTGCTCTTAAATTACGTTATAATTATTTAGAAAATTTACTTTTAAACAATGTAAATGTTACTTCTATGAATGTCTTTACTATTAAGGGTAATACTGCTTATGATATTTTGCTTCACACAAGAGTATCCAACTATGATTTTTACCTTTCCGAAGTGCAAAAGTTGATGGATTCGTTCAAAATAATATCTATCTTGTCTTAATCAGAATTCTAGGACTCCTAACTTGATGAGAAATGGTGGGAGTTAGGTACAGGATAATCGATGTGGAAGCTGAATATTTCAGACTAATGTAAACTATCAGTTTATGATTTTGGTGATGCTTGAGACTGCCGATGCATAATTAAGCTGAGGGAAGAAAATTAGAGTGCAATGCAATGATTAACTCATTAATCAATGTATGAAGCCAAATCCTTCAAGGAATAAGGAGTCCTGAGATATTTCAGTACTTTGTTACACATATCGTAGTTAACGAAATTAAAAGGCGTTGGAATTTTGGTGATAACTTGAAATCCTTGTTCGGCATTTTAGATTTTGAATGTGTGAACATATTGAAAAGTTAAAAGCTCAAGGATATGTTGACGGCAGTTTAATATATCTTCAAAGGCTCGAGGTCAATACTGATTTTCCAGAAATTTACAGGATCGCGCATTATTGCTTGTATTGCGGCCTCACAATAAAAGAACATTTCCCAAGTCTTAATATAAATTGTAGCGGATATGGAAATGCCCATCTAAACGATCACTTCGGACCACACATTGATGGAAATACTTATAGATTTAATCTGGTTACTACTGATGAGTATAGTACATTCAGATCAGATGATTCGAATTACCCAGTCCCAACCACCGTGAGATTTTGTCCGTATTGTGGAGAACAACAGAACAGATAGTCAAAGGATTTAGGTAAACAGGTTAAACATCCAGTTCACTTGATTTCATAAACTCATCATTTTTTATAACAATGTTGTTCCAACATTAATGTTCATTTTAAAATCTATGTTAAAGTATTTTACGCATTCTTGCAATACATATAATTTATTATAACTCCATTTGAGTTCCGCCAAATAATCCGCAAGAACGCCTATTAAAAATTTTCTCTGTTTGGTGTCGCTGGTTCAGTTAGCAGGGGCAATTAAGTGGTCGAGCTATCCATTGAAATGTCGATACAGTGATTATACATGTCTGCGAAGGTTTCGGATACAAAAAGATTGAAGCTGTTGATCAAATCTGCTCTGCAGACATTTAGTATGATAGTGGAACTTTAACGAGTCGATATCATACCACTTCTACACCTTTCCAAAATGCAATATATCCTTTGATCTTGGTTGCTGCTTCAGATGGTTCGGGATAGTACCAAGCACAGTCTTTATTCAATTCCCCATCAATTTTGATGGAATAGTAACTTGCGGTTCCTTTCCAACCACATCTCGTGTTCGTACTGCTTTCGTCAAAGAATTCCTTTTTGATTGATTCAGGAGGAAAGTAGTGATTCCCTTCAATTACTATAGTTGAATCACTTTCGGCTATGACTGTATTATTCCAAACTGCTTTCATGCTTTATTTACATTAAAAGGAACATCTTAACGTTTTGTCAAACCAGTGTCGACCCGATATGTGTTCAAAATGACACATAGTATCACTAGTGATATTAACTTAAATACAGCCATTTTAATAGAAGTGCTATTGAAACGTAAAGCTATTTTGTTAATTGATGACAAAGAAGAGTCTAAGCAAGCAATTGAAATTCTAATAAATAACCATATTGAATATGTTGTGCTTCATCTTAAGAAATTTGAAGAAAGCTGCTGCGTGGAACTTCCAACCACAAGAGCCCCATCATTGTTTGCTCCTGAAGGCATTTTTAAAGATTTAGAAGGAATTATGAAATATGCCTCATTGGACAAACAAGATTATTCTCCCGTAAGTGATAGTGCATATTGGTAAAGCCATTTTTTATATTTTGAAGGTCATCTTCATAGAAGGTCAGCTGCTTAAAAAGAGCTCGGATTAAATCAAACAGATTTTTTCATCATATTTTTATTTATCTAATCATTAAATTCATAGAAGATATCTTGTTTTGTTTCTTTTTTTAGAATTTACCGTTTACTTGAGCTTCCTTTTATCTGAAATGTAATATTAACACCTATGTGACTTCCGGTTGAAAAACAAAGATCCAAAATTGTCTCAACTTTGACTGGTAAATAAATATCAAAGCAAGGCAACCTGCCTAAGATATCGCTAGTGATATTCTATATATTCTATTATTATCCTAGTTAGTATTTCTCGATAATTCATAATTTAGTTCCATGATTAATAAAGCATCGTTGCATCTGAATTTAGTACGAAGAGTAAGGTTATTACTGTGTTTGGCTCTGTGTTTGCCGCTAGTTCTTGTTAGCTTTGTTGTCCCACTGAAGAATGTAAGTGCAGTTGACATAGAGGGAAATGATCACGACAATGTTCTCTATGGGAGCATGGGCAATGACAAAATTTTTGGCAAAGGTGGAGGAGACAGATTATTCGGGAGCGGTGGTAACGATACGATAGAAGCTGGCAGTGGCAATGACTTTGTGCAAGGTGACATAGCTGATGACATTATTAATGGTAATTCTGGCAACGACACCGTTCAAGGTGGCGCGGGAAATGATCAAGTTAATGGCGATGATGGTAATGATTTGGTAATTGGTAGCTTTGCTAACAGTTCCATGTCGATAAAAGATTTAGCTGCTGATACACTTACATGTGGAACAGGTAATGATACTGCGTTCATTAACATATCTGATAATGATACTGCATCCGCAGATTGTGAAACAGTTATTATTTCGCCTTAAAAGTACTTTAAATCCGTCGTGGACTAAACGTAACAGGCTAACACATAACAATAACAACATTCGAATTTCAATTAAGTAAAGCATTTCAAACATGTTAGGAATTATTTATCACGGATTGTAACAACCTTAAGGCAGAAGTAGCAGATTTACCAAGTTAGTGAGTCAAGGATCAAGTCTCTCGGTACAAATAATTGAGAATGTATTTCAAAGACCTCTGTGTTATAAAATAACTATTGCTTACGAACATAGACATCCTATCAAAATCAAAAAATATGCTAAGTAATAACAGTAAAAGAAGGAAAACATTATATTTCTAACGTAAAATTCAAGGAAGAAAGGAATGGTTATCATATGGAATAAGGCATTAAACTGCTGCAAAACATTATCAAAAATGACTTCCGAACATCAAGGAATAATCGCATATTATCAGAATGATCTCATTGATGAGGATTCAGAAAAAGGGGAAGATGGTGAAGGCTATTATTTTGTGATTGACGACAAAGGTCTTCCTATCGGAAATAAATTGCTTTACTGTCCCTACTGTGGCATTGGAATAAAGTAAATCAGATACAACAGTAATATGACCGGGACCTTAAATATAGATCACATTTCAGTTTACTCTTACATTACTGACAGCATCTAATAATTCCTATTGCAAACAAAAAATGTAAAAGGGACCATTGAGTTGCTATTATTACTTTTTTCAGCTGTTTGTCCTTCCCTTAGCAATTCCATATGCAAAATTGACAGTTCAGACTTAAATTTGATGAATAAGATCCTTTAGATTCCTCTTTGGTTTAGGTTGGAGCATTTTTTTTGGATATCCTATGCATAAAATAGATGAAGGCACAAGATTTGTTTTTAACACTTCCATAACTTTTGCTTCATTAATCATTCCTATCCAAACGGAGCTCAATCCCAATGCATGTGCTGCCAGCTGCGAATAGGCGGCTGCAAGGGTTGAATCTTGTTGAGAAAACTTCTTGATAATATTTTGCGGGAAATTCATCTTCACTCTTTCAGGATTCATACAAAAGACAAGAACTACTGGTGCATTAACATATGGTTGATTATTTGCTGCCTCAACAAGTCTTAATTTCACATCTTGACTTTTTACATGATAGATTTCGAAGCCCTGGAAGCCTCCTGCTGTGGGGGCCGTATCTGCAGCGGCAAAAATCATTTCTAGTTTCGAGTCTTCTATAGGTCGGTCTTCAAATCTCCTATGAGATCTTCTATTTAACATAACATTGAAAATATTAGTTTGAAATACTTCTTCTATCTCGGCCGTATCTTGGACCTGATTTTCTTCTTTAGGATACAGCAATGTTTCGTCCTTTCCTCCACCATAACCACCAAACATTCTTGAAAGAATATCATTTGGATAAGACATGACAATATGATGTGATAGCCAATAATAAATTGTATTTGTTGTAGAATACATTGTGATATACAAAATGAAAGGTGATACGATGGACTATCAGACTGGGATCAATCAAAAATGATGGCCACGTTTCTAACAGCTTTGTAACTTTCTTATCCTTCTTGGAAGCCCCTTAGGGGACTTGAGAATGGCGGTCCGAGACAATCAATTCTCTTGTAAATTTTGTTTTCATAATTAGAACATGTTCTTCAGTTAATAGACCATCAGAATTTTATCAATATAGTTCATTCTGAAAGGTTTTAAAGTTCGCATTCAAATATCAGGTCATCAGATTTACAATCCTTTGCTGAACGAAAAAATCTGTGCATGTTGTTCTTTGCACTTCTTAGCAGACTTGATCCTTAAGCATATCCGTAATGAGTATTACATCGAATATTGTCTGGTTCGCAACTGGAGTTTAGAACTATTGTAGTTCTTGCTGGCCCAGTCGTAGTCTGAGCAAATACTATGCCAAATGAAATTACCGAAGTATTAACCTAATTTGAGAGTTCTAATTTGGTCTTATCTTTTCAAGGAAGTCCAAAAGCAACTATGGACCCTCCTATTTGGCCTTGTGTGGTTAGGCCTTGGACTTTACCGGTAGGCACATACAGCAATCCATCTCCTATTGATGGACCGACAGGTCCTATTGGAGCATTTACGTTAAATTCCCATAGCTTTTCCCCCGTTTGTTTATCCAATGCCAAAATCATGCCTGATTTGACCTTTTCGGTAAATGGGATGTAGCCACCGAATACAATTGAATTGGTTATTAATGGAGAAACTCGGGGAGGAAATTTCGTATCGTATTGCCATCTAATGTTGCCCGTAGCCAGATCCAGAGCAACTATGGTTCCATTTCTTAGCCCTTGTTCAATAGTATGAGGAGCGGCTATCTTGTGTCCGCTTATTCCATCAGTAAAAAAATTCAAGCCTCTGTTGGTTGCCGCAACGTAAAGACTGTCGCTATCAACTGCATGATAACTGTACACACCATAAGCCCATATCATACCACTGCCGTCACTTGAGGGTATTGAATCTGTGTTGTATCGCTTTCCTAGAGACTTCCACCATATTTCCTTTCCCGTTACGGCATTCATTGCGATTACATTGCCCATTTTATCGTGACCTACGACCAATTTTTCCTGTGTATTATTATCAAGAATTACTCGACTGATACTACTTCCCCATGATGCATCCCAATCATGTGTATCGGGGACACTTACGTCCAGAACAGTGCCATGTGCTATGAATGGAGTAGCCCATAATATTTTACCATTAGTAACGTTTATCGCCATCATATGGTTTGAGTAATAGTTTGGAGTCTGTCTAGTACTCGCATTAAAGTTAGGTGAAGCACTTCCCAAAGGAACATAGATTTTTCCTGTCTCTGGATCAAGAGAACCCCCAGACCACGCCGTTGCACCTCCATTGGGAGGAGTCTTTCCGAGTTTTACCCAAGCGCCTGTTGTGGTATCAAGATTCCATATTATTTCACCGTTAGTACGATTGATGGCAGTAACATTTCCCTTTACGATGCCCAATCCAGGAGGAAGGCCACTCCCGCCAGAACCTGCAATCACATAATCTTTCCATACGATTGGTGCAGAATCAACACTATAACCCAACAGTGGATCACCCAAAACCTTCGATACCCATTTAATTTCACCATTTGTTGCATTGATCGCCACAATGGAAGAGTTCGACGCGGTACTTGAAAATATTACACCGTGATTAAAGACCAAGCCCATCGTAGGGCCGTTTCCAGCACGAATCTTCCAAATTACTTTTCCAGATAAGGTATCAAATGCTATTATATTCCCGACATAATCTTGGACGTAGCCTTTGTGACCTATGATAATTGGAGGTTCTTGTATCTCAAAATCATTGAAGAGCGTCCATTTAACCTGCAGCATGCCAACGTTGTCCTTTGTTATTACAGTCTGATTACTATTCCTGGTACCGTATATATCATGATTAACATGAATCCAGTTATTTTCATCCTTCTGCTCAATGCCAGTGTCACTTTCGACGAGTACAGGAGAGATAGAATCAACTGCTGAAGCGTTCGTGAAAATAACACAACATACGAAAACCATTGCAGCCAATATGGTAACTAGAATATGGCCGAAACTAAGCTTTATTCTGGCGAACGAGTTTTCATCATAGTTCATAGAAGTACTAACACGGACATCAAAATAAAATATTGCCATCTACGATATTATTACTAATTGGTTTAATAATTTATGTTTAAAG
>JAKEIK010000164.1 GCA_022545895.1 Nitrososphaeraceae archaeon
CCCTAGCTTTAGGAGACGGTCAATTTTCAAAACCAGAACATGTAACTATAGATTCTGAAGGTAACATGTATGTTGTTGACAGGGGTAACCAGCGTATTCAAGTTTTTGCACCCATGGATGATGCTATTGTGAATATGAAGTAGGAAATTCCCAGTACTATCTTCCTCCATGGATTATGAATAAGTATTACTTAAATGTCAATGCTCATACGGAGACACACCAAATAATTTAATGCGTCCTGTACTGAGGTCATCAAATTGTTCTCAAATTCAAAAACTATTGAAGTATACTAGTGATAAAATGGACAAATGTTGGTATTAAAAGAATTAGCAGAACTAATGATGACCTTAGATTTGCTACCATGAGATAATCTTTGTTACATGTACGATCAATACTATGCATATCAACGAATATATGTATCTAGAATATTTTTAACTAGACGTCCTTCAGCAGTGGGACTTAGCCATATAGTAACTGAACGTTTTAATCAAATAAACATTATCGTTACTAATGATTGTATTCTCATGTAAAAAAAAGGAAAGGAGACTTGAAGTAATTATTGTGCTTCTTGAGCAGACTTTAAATTCTGCAGCTGTTGCAAGGCCTGCAATGCGTTAAATGTCTCAACTGCTTGCTTTGGGTCTTGCATTCCCTTGATCTTTCCAATGGCATCATTCACCTTCGAATCTTGCTCTACATCCTTCAAAGCTGGATTTTTATCTTTCAAGATCTTAATCCATGTTTCGATGGGTAATCCCTGGGCCATAGTCTGGTTTCCCTGCGTCTCGTTCCCCTGAGCATTTGCAACCTTTAAACTTGGAGTTGCAAGCAGGGCTGTTGATAAGAGGACACTTGCTAGCACTACTAGAATTCCTATTTTTTGATACATCAATAACAATTAGTCCTTTATAGTATATAAGAGAGCTGTTAATATTTTACTTTCATCTATGTATTTCATCAATTCTTTCCTTGATTACGTTTCTAAGTTAACATATTGTTGAAATAATCATAAATTAGGTAAACGTTGGCTCAAATTAAAGTATTAAAATTTTGCTGGGATATAAAGTATTTATGGTAACATCTAAATCTATGCACTCATGAGAAGTGGAAGGTTATTGATTATATGTGGTTGTGCCGCCCTAGTCATAGGTGGAATTCTCTCTACATTACTTTACTATCAAATACTCAAATGGTAGCGAAAAATTAGTTCACTTTAAATCTGTCCAACTATTCCTCTCGCTCTCGATGGCCGCCCTGCGTTTTCGTCTCTGATAGCGCTGCAATATCCAGGCTCCAATCACACCAATTGCTAAAACCCATAAAATCATTGTCTGAGTCGAGATCACTGCTTCATATCCCTACTAATAACAATACACTGCAATCGAAAATATAAGATTTAGTCATTCCAGTGAATCCGTACTGGTCACTCATCCCTAACAAAAAATATCAGTGTTTCCAAAGATTCTTAGTGAACAATTGAAGCCTAGTAGGAGGCTAAATTGGGACAATAAAACAATCCCTTTTACCACAGGGATATAATTTTGATTAAATAATGAAGATACCTATGTATGAAGGAGTGACATTCCAAGACATAGATGATACTATTGAAAAGGCCATATATGCATATTCTACCATCTAGACTAAATTTGAAAATAAAAAATCTTAATGTAAAAAATTTGGTGAATGGCTGGAAGGTGGTTTAATTTATGGGGAGTGGGGGAAATTAGTAAATAATTTACATTTCCCGCTTTGTAGGTAATATCAATGATGCAGACCTGAGAAAGAAAAATGAAATTATACACTATTCAGAAAGTATGCTCACCTGTTCTAGTTCTATAATTGGGTTTGGCGGTTCAGAGCGTGGGTTATCTAATCTTTCTCATCAGAAGATCGAGATGTTGTATTAGACAGAGGTGTTGTATTAGACAGAGATGTTGTATTAGACAGAGATGTTGTATTAGACAGAGATGTTGTGCTAGACATTGAACTTTTGTTTTCATTTTCAGGAGCCGCCGTGGTATTATTATGTGTTACAGGACTGACAGTTATGGAGACCTTGGCAGTATTACTAGTTGAACTTTCATCGTTCGCAGTAAATGTAAAACTATCTGAACCTGTATACCCACTTTTTGGATTGTAAACAACTGATCC
>JAKEIK010000165.1 GCA_022545895.1 Nitrososphaeraceae archaeon
AATTTGTGACGTATATCGATCAAGAAAATATCGGAATCATCAAGAAATTTATGGAGTTGGGCATACGGATTAAACACGTTAAAAATTTGCCTCCTATCGACTTTGCGTTTTCTGAAAACGAGATGATTGCAACAATAGAGAAAGCAAAAGGTGGCAAGCTCTTGAAAAATCTCTTAGTATCAAACGAACCCCTTTACATTGAACACTTTAGGTCATTCTTTGAGGAGCTCTGGGCCAGCGGAGTAGATAGTGAAATTAGAATAAAATCTATTGAAGAAGGACTAGATTCCGAAGGTATAGAAATCATCCAAAATCCCCGAAAGGTTCAAGGAATCGGTACCCAAATGATAGAATCCGCAAAAGAAGATATTTTGATTATATTTTCAACAAATAATGCGTTCCACAGGCAGGAACGTAGTGGATTGTTCAGATTCATTGGAGAAGCTGTATCTCGGGGCGTCAAGGTGAGAATACTGACACCATTCGATGAGCCAATAAATTCACTAGCAGTCCATTTAGATAATAAAATAGTACAAAATGAAAAAATAATACCTCCAGGCGAGAGTACCGAAATGGAAATCAAACCGATAGAACAATCACTCCAAACACGAATATCAATACTCATTGTTGACAAGAAATACTCCCTAGTTGTGGAACTCAAAGACGATTCTCAAGAGTCTTCTGCTAGCGCTATTGGCTTAGCGACATACTCGAATAGCAAACCCACAGTCTTATCATACATATCTATCTTTGAAAGTCTATGGAGGCTATCAGAGCTATATGAAAAACTAAAGATTCAAGACAAGATGCAAAAAGATTTCATTAACATAGCTGCCCACGAATTAAGGACACCAATTCAGCCCATACTCGGACTATCACAAGTTCTAGAGCTGGATATGGACAATAAAGAGAGGACTCAAATAGTAGAAACAATTTCCAGAAATGCGAAAAGATTGCTACGCCTTTCTGAGGATTTGTTAGATGTGGCAAGGATTGACTCTCAATCATTGCAGTTGAGGAAGGAGGAATTCAATATCGGAGATGCAATTTCAAGGATCGTGGGAGATTTTGGAACACAGGTCAATGGAGATGTGAAGGTACTGTATGATAATGCCTCCAATCTTTTAGTAGAAGGTGACAAGGACAGGATATCTCAGGTAATTCACAACTTGATAAACAACGCCATCAAGTTCACTAATGAAGGAACCATAAATGTTACTTCTAAGAGTACTGATGGCCATGTCCTTGTTAATGTCAAAGATACAGGGAATGGAATAGATGCTGCAGTATTGTCCAGCCTATTCACAAAATTCGTGACCAAGTCTGATAGAGGGACTGGCCTTGGTTTGTATATCTCAAAAAGTATTATTGAGGCTCATGGAGGAAAGATTTGGGCAGAGAATAATATAGATGGCCGTGGAGCAAGCTTTACGTTCACACTGCCCACCACCACAAAAGGAAAGAGTGAATAATGGTCTTCCAATCAAAATCCATGATCTGTTAAAAGATTCTATATCCTTTGAGCAAAGCATCATCTTAGGTGTTTTTTAACGGAACTAATTAGTGCATCACGGTTTATAGGTTTGGTAATGAATTGGTGCGGCTCTACCTCCGGCATTACAGTCGTTATTTCGTCAGCCATGTCAAGTGCGGTTACAAATATTATTCGAACATTGGGATCGAGATCCTTGAATCTGGAATATAACTGAAGCCCATTTAGATGGCGCATCCTGATATCTGTGATTATAAGGTCATAACGAGAAGGGTTTGATTTTGTGAAGTGTGCTAACGCCTTTTCTGGATCATTGAAAGAATCAACTATCATTCCTGCAGATTTTAGATATTCTGTAAACAGTAATAAAATGTCGGGATCGTCGTCTACCAACATGATAACCTGTGATTTACCTTGGGCACCAAATTCGACCTTGCTCTTTACTAAGTTCCATATCAAGTTCCGTGACATTGTTCTTTTCCCAATGCGTCCAGAAAGCTCGTAAATAGGGTATCGACGCTTCCCAGTCCTCAAGTGCAATTCGCCAATTTCTTGAATTTTGTACCGATCTGCCAGAGCTGGAAAAGAACTTACGATCGTGTATAGATCACTTCCTATGACTATTCCATTTGGAGCTGCATTTTTGTTTATCCTGGCACAAAAGTTCACAGTGGTGCCGAAAAGGTCATAGGAAGCAGATCTATCCGACTTGGCAACTTCTACTCGTCCGTATTCGGCACTTAATCTGTACGATATACCTGGCAGCTTTTCTTCATAGAGGCTAGAGTTGATGGAGTTTCTTGATGATATCAGTGCAAGGCAACACTCCAAGGCGTCAACGAATGCTTCTATATTCTCTATATTTGACGTACCAGGGAAAAAAAATAATACCCCGTCACCAACGGTTTTGACTATTTTCCCATTGTGATCTTTAACAATGGATGCGACAGCATTGATAAAAATAGAATAGAACTTGCCTACTTTCTCTGAAGGAGTTATTTTTGCAGTAATTTGTGTGGACCCCACGATATCTATAAAGCAAACACAATAATTTTCTGACTTATCCGAAAACAAGACTTCGTTTTTTTCCTGGACGGGCATTCCTTCGCCATGTTCTCGCGAATTATTCCGTTGCCGTTGAGGAGACTTGCTAGGAGTACCAATTTCAGAATCGTGACCGTCATATTCTGCATCAGCTCCTAAGACCATGAATGATGTATCTTCAAGCGAGCATTTAGTTGGTAGTAGACAGAGATGGTTATAACTAAGGGAAATAGCTGATTAA
>JAKEIK010000166.1 GCA_022545895.1 Nitrososphaeraceae archaeon
ACACAAACATCGAAAAAGACACCCTATCTAACAATAATTTTAGGAAAATACTGTACACTTCCAAACATATTCAACTTGTACTTATGAGTTTACGACCAGGAGAAGAAATTGGGGAAGAAGTTCACACTGAAAATGATCAATTCTTTCGTATTGAAGGTGGTCATGGAAAATGCATTATAGATGGAAATGAATACGAAATTAAGGATGGTGATGCAATCGTCATACCAAGCGGCGCTAAGCACAATGTGTTAAATATTGACAACCAAACAGATCTGAAAATGTATACGCTTTACGCTCCACCACATCATAAGGACGGGATTGTACGGGCTACTAAAAAGGAAGCAGAGGATAATGAGGCAGAATTTGATGGGAAAACTACGGAATAACTGTTGGGAAACAGAAAATTCGGTAAACTGCATTTCAATTCTTTGATGTAAGTGTCACAGTTCATTGCTTGCACTGGAGCAACATCAATTTCAAAATAGATCGTCTATGTTACACTGTTCATCAAAATTTAAGATTATGCAATAGTGAAAGCCCCTTGTAAATTATCACCATCCGCCCGATTTTACCGATATTAATTGGGATTGATATTTCTAAAGCATAGAATAGATAAATCGGTATCAGAACTGGTTGTCGGAGGATAGATTAGGGATACGCATCCTTGTGCTAAAAAACTCACAAATGGCAGCCAGTCAGTTTATAATTTACATGAAAAATTCTAACAATGTATTCAGCAAGATAATTAGACTGTTTAACTTTATCTATCGAATAAATGAAAGAGATTATTGAGTACCATATTTCATTAGATAATGCTTTCTGACTTTCTAAATCAGTTTAGATACCAATCTGAACTAGAGAACTGGAACAAGATAAGTTGTTCGGTCTAACTTTTGTATAGTATCGCTAACAGGCGATACGAATGTAAAACAATATTAATCTTGAAAGAGTCGAATGTGCATGAGAAGTAATATCGAATATCCACCTGGACCTTCCAATTTAATCCCTTATACAATGGGCCGTAAGTTCATACAAGATCCGATCAAGACATTGCTTGTTCTATCTCATAAGTATGGTGATATCAGTCATTTTAAATTTGGGAGGCAAGATGTTTATTTCATAAATAATCCAAATTACATTGAAGATATCTTAGTTACCAACTATAAGAATTTCATTAAAAGTAGAGGATTACAGATTTCAAAGCGTCTCCTTGGAAATGGCCTAGTTACTAGTGAAGGAGAATATCATGACCGGCAGCGGCATTTGATACAACCTAAATTTTATCCAAAACAAATAAGATCTTATTCGGATGTCATGATAAAGTGCGCTTTCAAAATGTGCGATAATTGGAAGGACGGTACCGTGGTTGACATTCATAAAGAAATGGCACATGTTACATTGGCAATAATTAGCAAGAGTGTACTAGGTTATGAAGTCAAACAACAAGGTGATGAGATAGGCAAATCTCTCCTAACTTGCATGGAATATTTCAACCGCCTTCTAATGCCATTTGGTGAATTAATTGAAAAGATCTCTATATTACCAATGAACAAGGAATTTCAGAGAGCTAAAGACACATTAGATTCTACGGTGTATAGTATGATTAGCGAACATAGAAAGAATTTGGACGGAGGAAAGAAAGAAGGAGATGATCTCCTATTCACACTTCTTCAGGCTCAGGACGAAGAATCTGGAATTGGAAAAATGAGTGACATACAGTTGAGGGACGAGGTCATGACAATATTTTTGGCCGGTCACGAAACGACTTCAAATGCACTTACGTGGACACTTTATCTTTTGTCCTTGCATCCCGATATCGAAGCTAAACTTGATCATGAACTTCACACGGTACTAGGAGACAGCCGGATAATTCCTACTATATATGATGTCCCAAAGTTGGAGTATACAGAGAGAATTCTTACTGAATCGATGCGACTATATCCTCCAGCTTGGGCTTTGGGCCGCCAGGCCATAAATGAGCACAAAATTGATAAATATACAATTAGACCCGGCTCGATAATTTTGATGAGTCAATATGTTATGCACAGAAATCCTCTTTACTTCACAGAACCTGATCTTTTTTATCCAGACCGTTGGACTCCAGAGTTCAAAAAACAGTTACCAAGATTCTGTTACTTTCCTTTTGGAGGTGGCATCAGAGGTTGTATAGGTGAGCCATTTGCCTGGTTGGAAGCAATCCTCTTAATTTCCATTATTTGTAGACAGTGGAAGATGGCTTTAGAACCTGGTCATAAAGTGGCGCTGAAACCATTGATTACTTTGCGTCCCAAGCATGGCATGCGTATGTTGCTGACTCGAAAATAAGGATCAATAACCCAATCGCTGTCAGGAGAGCCGCATTTTTGGCTTAGTATACAGTACATATTGATGCAGACCATCAGTTATTAAATTACCAGGCTTATTGCAAGTTATTGAATATTGTGAGCATTTTAAAACTAATAAGACCTGCAAAGGTTGCTCATCTAGCCACTGCTGATTCTAGCCTTCAACCCTATATTACACCAGTTGTGTTTGTGATAGACAAGGACAAAATCTTTATTCCCTTAGACTATAAGCCTAAGACCGTTCCTATTAAACAGCTGAAAAGGGTAAAAAATATACAGAAAAACCCCAAAGTTGCTTTTCAAGTAGATAACTACGAAGATGATTGGCAAAGGTTGTGGTTCATTTTGTTAATGGGGTACGCAGAATTGGTCGAACAAAAAGAAGTGGGCGGAGATCAAGATAAAAATATTCGTAAAGTACACGATCTATTTATAAAAAAATATATTCAGTACTCTAAAGTAGAAATTGGAACAATTTTCATAAAGATAAGTGCGCTAAGGGGTTTCTATTGGCAATACAATACATAAAAAAAAGAAAACTAGTAGGATGATCGAAAATTGAATTTTGCACTATTTAGCGAATTGAAGCAGCTGTTTTGAGATTTCAATAGATTGATCTATATTTCCATAAAGTGGAGTGAAAAAGTTACTAAATACAACATGCTCTATGCCAATATCTTTTATCTCTCTTATGTCGTCACCTATCTCTTCAATGGTTCCTGACATTGGAAAGCGTTGCTTTCCGCCTGAGTCTGTTGTATCAGAAATATTGAGATAAGTTAAAAGAATGATCTTGAAAGTATTCGGATCCTTATTTGCTCTAATAGCCAGATTTCTTATTGTATTTACAGTACTTTTGAGTTGTTCCAGGGGCCCTAATGGTACGCCTAACCAGCCGTTAGCATCATAATTTACAATTCTAGAAAAAGTATTTGGGCTAAAGCCACCTAGATATATCGGAATATGAGGTTTTTGTATGGGTTTTGGACCTATCTTTGAGGCAGGAATATTGTAGAATTCCCCTTTAAATTCTACAACGTCATCGGACCATACACTTTTTAGAGCATCAAGAAATTCATCTGCTCTTTTACCTCTATCCTTAAAAGGTATGTTGGAGGCTTGATACTCATCTTTAGACCAGCCGATGGCAAGACCGCATATCGTCCTTCCTTCTGAAAGAACGTCCAAGGTAGCAAATCGCCTCCCAAGCACAACAGGATTATGGAATAGCATATCAATGACAGAGGTCCCCAAGGATATTTTCTCGGTGTTCGATGCAACAAATGACAGAGTTTCTAGCGGATCAAGTACTGTTTGATAATCAGAAGGAAGGCGACCGTCAGGAGTTGCAGGATAAGGTGTCTGTGGATTAATTGGCGAAAGAAGTCTTTCAAGTACCCAAAGAGAGTCAAAGCCATATTCTTCAGCTTTTCTAGAAAATTTAATTAAATTTTGTCTATTAGCTTGTTTCCCAAGCTGAGGTAGTGCAAGTCCAACTTTCAAGATGATTACAACCCAATTAAGTGTATTAAAAGGTAACTAGAAAATCACAAGCTGATTAAGAAAATAGTAGCACTTGGCGAGAAAATTCAGTGGTGAAATAATAATACTACCAAGCCCTGTTGTAGTCAAGCATATGTCATTATTGCATCTATGTGCTTGTCATGTAATGGTTATATGTATCCAATAGGGGGATGACATACAGTATACAGTTAAATGTCCACTTGGAGAGAGATTTGTTTTATGCTTAAGGGTATGATTTCCCAAATGCAAGGAGCAAAAAACATGACGAAATTAATGTCATTGTACCATAACACCCTTTGCTACACCTACGAGGAAATGTGTATATATGGTGACCTATGATCAAGTAACATAGTTACTCAGGGAATATATTCTTCCTCTTTGATATTACTATCTGGAATGGATGTTGCAAGAAAAACTACAGCCAGAATTTGTGCTGAAGAACAAAGGCAGAGCTGATAAATTGGTACTGGGATCCCTAGAATGTAAGTCTAATTTTGTGCTTTCACCGTAAATGTTAATCCATAAATGACGCTAGGAGGTCGAACAGGCAGATACCCAGAATTTTGATAAATATTTCATTCAATGGACCAAAAGTACAATTCCAGGCTAGTGAGAATTGTTTAAACGATCAAGTATGGTACGATGGCATATTATATTTTGAGAGAGGATAAAAAAACAAAATGAACAACAGCGAGATTGAAGAAAAGTCGGGAAATGAAATTGACAAAAAGAGTTGGATTTCCCGTTATTCCATGTTTGTTTGCAAAATAGGGGAAGTACCAATTTACATACATTTTAGTTTCGCCTTAATCTTTACTCTTATTGCGTGGAGTCTTTCATACACTTTTTTCCCTGTTTATTATCCGGGATTATCACAACTTAGCTACATAGTATTGGGAGTTACAGGTGCATCTATTGCACTTTTTTCCATCATGTTTCATGAACTCGGTCATTCCACTATAGCTAACAAGTATGGACTAAAATTTGAAAAGATTGTACTCTTTGCCTTTGGTGGAATTGCGCTAAGCTCCCGAGAATTGACAGATCCTAAAAAAGAGATCAACATGGCATTTGCTGGTCCTTCTGTAAGCTTCATTATTTGTAGTCTGTCATTTGCACTTTGGCTAATAGTATTTCAGAGTCGGATCTTCGCCTTGCAAGATTCTCCTGTGGGTGGGATCTTGTATTATGGCGGATTAATCAATCTTGCAATAGGTCTATTCAATCTCTTACCTGTATTTCCTTCAGATGGTGGAAGAATATTGAGAGCCTTTCTGTCTATGCACATGCACAATCACGTTAAGGGTACGAAGGCTGCAATAAGGATAGGAATGATTATTTCACTCGGCCTTGTAGCAGCAGGAGTGATCATAGGTTTGAAATATTCTTTTGTAAGTGGTCTTTGGCTAATGGTTCTAGCCTACTTCCTAATAACAGGATCCAAATGGTATTACAGACAATACGAAAACTTGTCCTCTTCCTTTTCAGGAGCAAATTATTCTGAATACTCACAAGAAAAGTAGAACGCCAAACCAATAGGCTGAAAAGAACTATTCGCATGGGAATGTGTTAGTAGAAGCTATAGGTATTTCCATGGCAAAAATAATAGAGCAAAGAATGAGCCAGGCATTCAAGAAAGAATTGGTTTAGATAATTATTGGCATTCATACTTTCTCGGAAAAAATGCCGTAAGTATCAATTTCAGTTTCGAACACTTCGACTAGATTATTTGTAAATGCGATCTTACCTTTTGATGATGTCCGGTAAAATAATGAGCTATACCAAATTACACTTCCCAAGTTGTCGATTCTTCCCACCCTTCACGGATAAACTACTGCCATTTCACCCGGCAGCTATAAACTGGATGGAACGATTGCATTCCTGTCATATTCCATTATAAGGTTGGGGATAGTATCGATACTAATCGATACTTTCAGTCATACTCATAATGGAAAGATCAAGAAGTTTTTGATACTGGAATAAAGACTTACCTGTTTAATTTGTTTGCGCACAAACGGGAATTCATTAACCAGAATAGTCAGACCCATATATCAGTATATCCAAAAGACTAAGGTTTACTCATTGGTGCTTCATGACAAAAGAAATCCGTAGTCGAGAGCATTTCCAATCGACGTTGCACAACTTTGATTTTAGGTTATGGTATCATTAAGCCTGGGGAAGCAACTATAGTGTAAACTAACTTACTGAACTCCAGTCGGGACCTTTTTTATCATTTTCCTGATGGCTTCATCTTCTATCATTGTATCAATTAACAAATTGATTTCTCTTCTGCTATTTCCTCCAGATAGTGCAAAAGTATCTATAGCCTTCAATTGGATGTGAATTCTCAATGCATCATGTACCGGCCTCATCGCATTTATTACCGAATTGCCAAGAACTGTAGTGCTGATCTTACCGTTTTGTCTCTTTACAAGTCCTGTTTTCGCTAATTTTTTAATTCTAAAGTATAATTGTTTCTTTGTCAACTCTAATACCTTACTTAATTGCTTGATAGTGTAACCATCCTGTTTCATACTTACAAGTTTCAAAATCTTGTATGCATTACGGTTGGAGATCACTTCCAAAACATCTATGCTTCGAGTGTCCCCTGTGTCCATGCCGGATTTAGTGAAATAGTATAATTAAGTTTGGTTAGATAATTCGACAAGGAATGTCTCTGTCGCTGAACTTTTCATTTAATTAACCAATAAATCCGAATTGGCAAATAACAGACCTTCCACAATACCCACTGCACAATGAAATCAATTCACAACAAAAACATAATTCAAAGATCTGCGGTAGGCATGGCAAGGGGATGATTTTTGACGGCAATACTCAGATCACCCACCCACTCATTTATTCATTCATTAGAACGACATGATCGGCAAAAAATCAGCATGAATGATGTACTTACAATAGACTTCAAACTTTCGAATGTTCATCAGGGAAATCCTTTACTCAATAGTGATATCTTTCGTAGGTAGATTGTACGAGTTTCTTAAGTTACGACACATCATTGATTATGACAAATCAAAGCTCTAACTAGTAATAAATTTATTATCATGGAAGGGAAATCCCTGTGGCTTTCAACTGATTCATTACATATCTGACTTGTTCAGCTGTTACCCTGTCTATAATAGAACTTTTTGTGTTATGCAACAATATCGCGTTTATCAACCCGGCAATCATTTCTGGATCATAAAAAGCTGAAGACTCCGATAGCAATTTTGCTACTTTAGGTACATCAGTATCAACTGTGATTTTTCCACTTGTGATCAGATTGCCAAATTTTTGAACTGATTCGTATACTCCGATATTGTACGCTATAAACGCAGTTTTTTCAGGAGCTAAAATACCAACATCAACCATATTCTATTAACAAAATTACCTACAAATAAAATGTTAGGATACATGGGACATTAAGGCAAGACAGCCTAGAATAAATTATCTTGTTCATTTTACCACTTCACATAGTGATTGGAATCAAGTTCTCAAATTGATTAATGGTATAGCACTAGTTATAGCACCACTATTCATCGACAACTTCTATATAGATGTATAAATTAAAACGCTAAGCCAATCCACATTATGGAGCTTTAGTTGGGCAGACTCGATCATATTTTCGAATGCTTAGACACATTGATTGTGGAAATCTATTTTGACCTGTACTTCGTGGTGAACTCAGCCTATTGTCTTTTGGCTAAGATTTTTTTCTTGGGTGAGGAAATCTCTTGGAGTTTTCTAGACTGTTCGATACCTATGATTGGTAAATTTGTACTGTCTAAAAGACCTA
>JAKEIK010000167.1 GCA_022545895.1 Nitrososphaeraceae archaeon
AATATTTGGAGAAGAATTTGGCGGAATATCAGATCTAAAGATTGGGCCAGATGGATATCTTTATGTTGTTTCCGTAGGGCTTGGAAAAATCTTCAAGATAGTCCCAGCTTAAACGAAGATATGAAAGTGCTTTTTAGTTCCCAAGCCTTGAAATTTTTTTCAAGACCATATCGATCTGGAAAAAACAGATAATGAGAATCTATTTTAAATTATGTCAAATATGCTGAAAGGTGATAACTTGTTGTTAAGTATATTGATTATACCTCTTATTGTAATGCCCGTTTTAGAATCTGTCTTTTTCATAAATATTTTGCAACTTGGATACTGACAAAACGAAATAAATCACTGGCAGACTTATATCGATCCCGATAAAAGGTTCACTTTGTTTTATCCTCCCGGGTGGACTACTAAAGGAAAAGAGAACTTCTTGAGCAGTATTGATTTGACGTTGACCAATCCAAATTCTACAAAGCCTTTCCAAGTTACCATTACATATGTTGTAAATGATTCATCCCTAAATTACACAGGAAATGAAATTATTGTGCCAGAAAACAATTTACGGATACTTGAAGGACAATTGAAAGGGGCATATCAACTATATACTTTTGTAAGTAAGGGTTCGCCAGCTTATACCGTATATGGCTTTCCTACGGCAAGCGATATTGTGGATTATACAAAACATAACGGACAGAATGGCCGCCTTCTAAATGTTCTTGGCGTAGTGAAGGGTAAAAGTTTATTTTTATTATCTTATTCGAACAATAAGCAGGGATTCTACAAATTACTTCCAGTTGTCTCTCAAATAGCGAAGTCAATCGTAATTCTAAAGTAATCAAGTTTAGTGAATAGGTGGCCTTAAAGCATTTCACGTTGTAATGATCGATAAATGCTGTATCTCCACTTTAAAGTCCTGTCAGGTTTTCAGTTAGGAGTCAAACAAATTCAATGTTTAATTACAATCCTTGCCTAATAAGTTCAGGATATAATTGAACCACGAGGAAATAAGAATAGGAATATTAGGTATACTCTATGAGAAGTTCTACGAGTATGGAGAAAGACCACTCTTAACGGATAATGTTATTATTGAGCTGAGTGCAGGTTTGGATTCAATCAAGGTCAATAAAGATATAACATATCTTTGTTGCAAGAATTTAATTTTGGGATGCGAAATGATTGGAGACGAACAACACCCCTCACATATCAGAATAACCGAAATTGGGATAGACTTTGTTGAAAGAGTAATGAGCCACACTCTTGACAAGACCCAAGACGAAGCACTCAAGCAAAAATTGAACCTTATTTTGAATGGTTCTAATCCATCGTCAAGGATAAGAAGATTTTTGGATTTAACGAATAGTTACTCAAGTCACGCCGGACTAATTATGAACGTAGTAAAGAAGTTGCTTAAAGAATCGAGTTCAAAATCTATTTATTTGAGTTCTATTTTTGGTTTTCTCACCTCTGTTGCTATTTGTTGATAACTACATAAGTGATGATGTGTCTGCCCTATCTAGAGATTTTGACGTGATTGTCATTGTTTTACCCTGGATTTTTGTGTCTCCAATTGCAAATTCATTTCTTATAATATCGACTCCATTTTGCAAGAATACTGGTAAGGCTATACTACACACGACATTGAGACAACTACTTTCATTGTCGATCAAAGCGGATTGGTTTATTGGTATATAATGTATTGTTTGCAGCTGCACCTTCTTATACGTGGAGGGCTTCTCATTGTCTACTTTTCGCCAGCATCAATTGAAAAAATCTGGAATTATTTTTTTCTTTATTATTGTGAATATCTGTTGACATTGACACTTTTCATATTTTAATACACAAATAACTCAATGTTAGTTTGCAGAGACTCTACTTCTCTCATAATCCTCCTGCCTCTATTGACTTTAACTACTCTCATATTATATATGTCAGGACTCGATATAACCCCTGCAATGTCTGCGACAAATAATATGAATTCCACTATTCCATCTGTAAAAATGATATATGCGAATCATAGCTACGACATGCTTCCATTTGTAGTTCTAAATGATGAAGGGGTAAACAAGCTGAATTTTCCCCACTTGCCAGATCAGTATAAACCTGTAGTTGTTATGGCCTCAGATAAAAATTTCACTTTTCAGTTTTCTAAAACCCCTAGAGAGATCAATGCGTTTGGTATTGACTATGAAGCTGATACAACAGAAGTGACACCTTTGACTAAGACTGGCAAGAATCAATTTACCTTTGGAAATGTGCATGGAATACTCACTCTTGAGGTCAGATCAATCTATGATGACGGTAGTTACGTCA
>JAKEIK010000168.1 GCA_022545895.1 Nitrososphaeraceae archaeon
GTCTATTTTTAATCTCCTTATGGCTTACGCCTACAATTTAAGACGGTTGATCTTGAAAATATCATCACTCAACTAAAGCATCTGTCGTATGGATCCGAATTGTTAACAATATGGTTCCCGACGGCCGAGCCTATGTAGAAAAACTTAAAGCTTAGCTGTTCGCACATGTATTAGAATCCTAATTTTGAACCGATAGCGTCGCGGGTACCGACGGGCCCGCAATAAAATTAGGTCTCTTATTGGAATATAGGATAACCTGATATTATTGGTAACATACTATAAATCCGGTCTACTGAATGGCCCCGATAAGATATGAACCCTTTGACTGCTAAACTCATTGAAGCGTTAGAGAAAGTGAACCACAATATTGGTAGATTCTGGGATGAAATTATTAGAAATAAATAGAATAGCAGAGGAGAAAAAACTGGATATACGATATACCAGTCTCTCTGAACTACACATGATTTCCATAGATTCAAGGAAAAGTCTCAACAAACTCAAGGAAGAGGTGTTGGAGGAGAAGAAAAGGAAATAATTTTAGAGGAGCATCTAGAACACAGGATATATCTAGGGATGGGTTTCCGAATTTTAGGTCTTACCTGTCTTTCGAATTTATGTACGTCACTAGGTTTCACCTTACAGCGAATCACTTCTGATGCGTCCACAATCTTATTAACGTATTTTGCGTTGAACTTGTCCTCGACAATTTTGAATTTACCCCTTCCATTGTGTAGGATTCTTGCTTCTATTTTTACTTCATCGATAAACAAAATACACCAACAAGAGTATTTTTTGGCTGTCGTACTGTAATCACTATTGATACTGTTATCTAATTCAAGGTGATTGTTGTCATAATTGATGGTATCGCTGATAGTCCTTATTTTCCCTTTGAGATAATTGGTTATCCACATTTTCTGATCACTTTTCCAGTCTTAATCACGAGTAAAGTCGTTGATGCTATTACAGATGCAGCTGTGATTGGTTCTACCGTTATCTGTGTTTTTATTTTTTTGACGATGTTGTCATTATTTTTTTGATTCATTTCCTGTGATCTCTTATCTAGTCTTTGTTTTCATATAAATGGCAAGACAAATTTGATCCCTGAATTTCAGAAGTGGACTTTGTGTCTTTGTTTATATTAAAATCAAAACTAACCAAAGAATTGACAAAACTGAGATCAGAGTGCGAGCATGTAACAAATCTTGTTCTATTTTTCATTGGCGATTATGATGTCTTGTACAATCATAATATTTCATTATCGTTATCCATGGTAGAAACGTGTATGCTTGGAGATATATTAGATAAAAATGAATATTTTAAAAAGAAATAGATTTGATCGTAGGAGCGATAGCACGCTAATAGTTCTCGTCACTATATCACTTCTTTATATTATGGTAACTATAACTGCACTCTATCCCTTTGACCGTCTACAAATAGTAGCAGCTGCTACTCTACAGGAAAATAATAATAACACTAAACCAGTTTTCTTATCTACCATTTCAACGGTCATAGCAACTGGAGCAGGCGCTACTGGAGCTATATTAACTGTACCGGGGTATTTAAGGGCAAGAAAGCAGCCAAAATTTCTCGCCGCATATTTATTAAAGATTCATAACAAACATCATGAGCTCTGCAGGTATCCAAAACTCACAGACAAAAGCAAAAATGAATATCGGCAATTCCTAGTTCTTTACGCTGTGACATCATTTATTCATTGAAAAATGGATACATAAATGAAAATCAGTATAGACTAATTGAAGATAGGATTGCTGAATATTTGGATAAGTTAATTTACCCAAAGTAAAAGTAATTCGATATATAATAAAAATCATTACGGAAAAGAATTTTAGGTAGCTGGATTTCTTCTGGTCTGTTCACAAGAAAGCAATTGAGAAAATGGAGAATCTATTAA
>JAKEIK010000169.1 GCA_022545895.1 Nitrososphaeraceae archaeon
ACCTTATAATAAAACGACGGATCCTCCACATTCTTATAACCTTGATTGACTTCGGCATTGCTAAGAGAAGTCTGACAAGATGGACAATATGCTACCACCCTGAACCACTCCTTCAGAATGCCAATTTCCCACGCCTTCTTCAGGTACTTCCACTCTCTTTCGATATACTCATCTTTATACGTCCAGTATGCTCTCTCGTAGTCAAAGGACATCCCGAGGAGATGATCTACTTCGATCCATTTAGTTGCGTTTGTCTGTATCAATTGCTTACAGGCATTTACTATACTCTCAACACCAACTCTCTTGATGTTTTCTGATTTGCTGCCTGTGAGGCCTAGAAGTTTTTCTGCCTGCAACTCAATCGGGAGACCCTGGGTATCCCAACCTGCGCGAAAAATCACTCTATACTTTTGTAAAGTTTTAAACCTATACCACATATCTTTGATAATTCTACCTCTCAGGTGCCCTACGTGTGGTTCCCCGTTTAGAGTCGGAGGACCTTCTATGTAACCCAGAACAGAATTTACATTCGACATTTCTTTATTAAGTAGAGAGGCTTGATCGACATCACCCAGGTACGACCTAATATCACCTTCTATCTTTTTTGGATCAAACTTAGTATAGACTTCCATCTAGTGCGCTAGAGCCATAAACGGATCCACAATTTTTATTTGTACCGATTGTCGGGATAAGCATGAAAGAAGAGCCATCGAAGAGGCATACCAATTCAAGTCTGATAAAAGGCATTTTCGGCTCTAAAATATAATGCGCAGTCTAATTCAAACTTTGTTGATATTAATGCGAACCGACCATTTCAAATATAAATGCCGATTAATATGGTTTTTACGTGACCGAAGCGACGGTTTTAGATAAACCTAATTTACCGAACACTATACCTGATAATATTCACGTAGTCGTAGAGATTCCAAAGGGGAGTAATATCAAATACGAATTTGATCCCACAAGCGGATTTCTTTCCGTCGACAGAAAACTGTATACTGCCATGCATTATCCATGCAATTATGGTTTTATTCCAAACACATTAGAGGACGACGGAGATCCGGTCGATGTCCTGGTGTTAGGTGATTGGCCTGTGGTACCTATGTCTATGATAAAAGCAGTGCCAGTTGGTCTCCTATTTACGAAAGACGAAGAAGGTAATGACTCTAAGATCATATCTGTACCTAACTCAAAAATAGATCCAAGATTTGCCAATATTAGAAATATTGATGACATTCCATCTTATCTACTTGACGAAATCAAACATTTTTTTGAACATTATAAAGAACTGGAACCTGGGAAATATGTGAAGGTAACAGGTTGGGGAGATAAAGAATCCGCTTCGGAAAAAATTTCTGAGGCTATTGAAAGATTCAAAAATGGAAATTCATCTAAAGGGCCTTGAACTGTTCACTCCATCGGCTATAAGCACGCATCATGTCTATACTTACACTCGGTTTTCTCATCTTTAGTATCTCTTTGAAATCCGATGGGGCTATTGACCTAGTGTTTGCTTCCTCCTCCAGTGCCTTTCCACTTTGAAAAAGTTCGTCGACTACTCGAAGTTGTGCAGACTGACAAATATCCTTTACGTCACTTGCACTATATCCTTCGGTCAACTTGGCAAGGTCTTCAGATTTCAGTGATTTTTCCATCTTTAGCCTTTCTGTGTATTGGCGAAATAGATGTATCCTGGATGCCTGGTCTGGAAGAGAGACGTATATCCTTTTTTGGAAGCGTCGTAAGAATCCTGCTTCTAAACTCCAAGGTTTATTGGTTGCGCCAATTACATATAATTTCGAAGCCTTGGATTTATCATTTATTCCGTCCATTTCTGTAAGAAATTGATTCTTTACCCGAACCTCTCCTCCTATTTCGCCATTCCTTGAACCAAGTAGCGAGTCTATTTCGTCTACGAAAAGAAGGACTGGTACACCTTCAGTATCGTGGAGTCTTCGAGCCAAATTGAAAAGTTTTGAAACATTTTTTTCTGCTTCTCCTAGCCATTTGCTCATCATAGAAGCTGCATCAACATTGATGAAATAACCCTCTATCTCAGCAGCAGCGGCTGCTGCTAGTAAAGTTTTGCCACATCCGGGTGGGCCGTACAACAAAATGCCACGCGGCCAGCCCAATGGAAATAGATCCATTCGCTTTGTAGGGTATACAATAGATTCTCTGATCGCACGTTTTGCATCATCTAATCCTATGACCTCTTCCCAAGTAACGTGTGGTTTGTCTTTCATCACCAGATCATCGAATTCAGCACCAAGACTTTCAGTTCCTGCATCTCTTTTATGATTAGTGCTGTTGGCAGGTGTATTTGATGAATAAGGTGTAGTTTTACGAAACATTTGATCTGTTTTTTCAGGGTGAGCATCAGCAATGCCATTAGTCATTTGCAGTGCTTTTACTCTATTTTGGTAGGCGCTTGCTCTCTCCATGTAAATCTTGTTCAATTTGTATTCTGGATATATTTGGATGAGCTTTACCAACGCCTCAATTGCTCTCTGATATGCTTGAATTGCCATCCCTCTAGAACCTTCTGAATCTAATCTTATGGCCTCAGCGGCATACTTACTGGCACTATTTTCCAATTCTTGTGGAGCAAGACTCATGATAATAATACAAACCTCATTGAAAATTGGTGCTGATACTTTGAATTACTATGTTGTGAATCTATATTGTGTAAGGAACAAAATAAATTGAACCAATTCGGTTGATTTTAGATGAGAGGAGATTCACTACAATAGATCTTAGCGGAGTCCATTGTATGAGATTTCCCATGACACAAAGCGCGTATCCAATCTAGCAAGCCATCTTGATAAATACTTCTACCCTCGTTTCACCAATGCCAGGACCCCTCAAATTAGCAATTGCTTTTACTTTTTACAGATCCGAAATGGATTACTTTGAAGGTAAGATTGGACGCTCTCAAGAAGATCAATACCAAAGTTTGTAGGTCCTTGATTCGTTTTGCAGGTTGCTTAGGATTTATATTTATTATTATTCTTTGCAAGATCCTTAGAGACTTTTAGTGTAGCAACAGCTGTTAGAATCACCACCAATCCGTACGCATTCATATGTTCCTCATTATAGGATAATAAAGAATTTGGCTGGGTCTCATAAATTAACCCCGAAGAATTCATCGTACTTCAAAAAGTTTCGTCTTCTAATTTTTTTCAAATTGGAATTTACTCGACTAGTTGTTAATTGAATTTTGGATTTGACGGAACGATCGAAGATGATCTAGTTGATAGGCCTTACACTTCAAAATCTAACGCCGTGTTTTCGATAAGCCCCTGAACTCCGATCTTGATCTTCCCTAATTGGATTTGTGATTGAAGTAACGGGAGTTAAAGTATGATTAGTCACAGCTCGACAATTTTTTCAGTTTTATATAATCTATTTGACATCCAACTTTACTTCTATTAAATAAGATTCCTCTGCATGATTCACGCTAAGACATATTCCTCATCACTGGAGTTTGATATAATTGGAAATCTCGAGGAATTCGGTCTGTCAAAATACGAAGCTAGGGCATACATTACATTGGTTGAAAAAGGTACATTAGGCGCAAGTGAAATAGCTTACTACTCTCATTTACCTCGAACTAAAATATATACAACTCTAAAAAAACTCGAGAAAAAGGGCCTTTCCACAATCACAGAGCGAAAGCCGCTAACTGCTTCTGCAGTCCCCCCCGAAGAGGGATTCATGGAGATTATGAAACTGCATGAAAAGAGATTAAAAAATATGAAAGGAATTGTTCTTGCACTAAAGAAGATCGAAAACGACGGAAGAAGATCATCCAACATGGAAGAAAAAAAATACATCATCCTTGATCCATTCTTTGCTGAGGAAAAAATTCGGGACCTGATTCAGGATGCCAGAAGCTCCATCAACGTTATGGTAGATTCGTGGGGGTTGAATGTTGTTTCTAGATGTAAAGAAGCCCTCCTGTCTGCCATTATGAGAGGAATTAAAGTTAGACTACTGATTGGATTTCAATGCGCAGACAACCCTAATATTCATTCAATTCCAAGCGGACTGGAAATTAGACTCCACCAAATTCACGATAATATACTAACCATAGACACTTCAAAAGTAGTTACTATTGACGGGACCAATGGAAAAGCGGCTGTTCTTAATTCCTTGGATATCTTTGCGTCTAGCCATATCCGGTTGTTTGAGGAAAAATGGGAAGGAGCAATAAAAGTTGGCAATATTTGTGACTTGGAGACTGGTATTCTTGTAAATGCACTAAGATTAACAAGAACTCTTGAAGATAAAGTGGCAACTCAGATATTTGATCATGTAGCTAGACCAGATTCAGATCTTGCGCCAATAGTCAATGCAATAGAACACGCCGGGATAAGAATTATGCAATACAGCATAAATGAATTGATACGATTGATAGATTATGCAATGAGATTGTTTTATGAAGGAGATCTAAGGTATGACATAATGTATAATATGTTAGTCTTAAGATCCGAGTCATCTGAGAAATCGCTTATTCCTTGGGCTCTCGTAATCATGTCATATCTTAACAAAATTGGGAATGAGGCAAAGATGATATGTGATCCTGAGAAAGCAATAGGAAATCGTGTTCATCTAAAACTATCCAGCCCAATATCTAATTCAGAATAATCACTTTATAATGTGAGTAATTGACTTTTTCTTCTGGCTTGCGTCATCATCGAATTTACGTTCTCTGTATCTGACTGATAGAGAATTACCACAGATAGAACATGAACTTGCACTTGACGAATATTGCTTTCTACATTCTTTGCAAACTTTGGTCCATTTTCTTATTCCTTTTATTCCATAGCTGGCCAGATTCCAGGTGCGAACGCACATTACCTTAGCCAAGTTGCAAATTCTATAGTCATCTGACACAATTGTACCTCCATAGTCAATTGCCAAAGATATGACTGATATATCAGGCCCAGAAATTTTGGAATCTCCTATTTGTCGGGCAACGGTCTTAACTCGATTGATAGATTCTTGTTTTGGTTCTAGAATTGAAATTTTTTGTCCTTCTATTAAGAAACTCATGAGCGAAATATTTTTTCTTATGTGAGAAACTTCATTAATTATCTGGTCGGAGGTGATGCACTTTTCACTAACTCTTAGATGGAATCCCTGATAGAAAGCCGTTGCATCCAAGACAAAAATGTCAGAAGCCAAGCCTTGCAACCTGCTGTATCCCTCTTTTGTTTAGTCGGACAAACATTCCGTCAAATGGATATCGTGAGATTATTATAGGAGATTCTGCCTTCACATCGAAAACTTCTTGTCCATCAATCACTACTTTAGAATCGTTGGAAGAACTTATGGATATGTCTTGAGGTTCTACGATCAAAGGTGGCATCTTATTAACTGGGGCGACAGGATGGATCAGCAAACATTTTACCTGTTCATGAATTATGGGTCCATCCAATGAGAGTGAGTGTCCTGTTGAACCTGTGGGGGTAGAAATAATTATACCGTCCATTCTTTGGGAAACATGTTCGTTTAAAAGACTTATTCTGAGTGATGGGGTTCGCGTTAAATTCACTCTTGTGATAACTACATCATTCAATGCAGGACCAAGTATCTTTCCTTCGATTTGGGCTTGCAGCCTTATCCTAGAATCAAGAAAGTACTCATCTTTAACAATAGCCTCTAATTGGGTGCCGATATCAGAATGTCCAACTTCTGCCAAAATTCCTCTTGTACCACCAATATTGATGCTGAAAACAGGCGTCATATTTGGGACCATCCTAAATGTCCGCAGCGTTGTTCCGTCTCCCCCTACTGCGAAGACTAAATCCAAATTAATATCCCTAATTTTTTCTGGAGAGACCATAATTACATCAGAACGATCGATATTGTTTACTGAGAAAACCTGCACATTCCTTGTCTTGAAGTACTCCGCAATTTTTCTTCCTGCATCTATGGCTACAGGATTATTAAATTTTGTAACTATAGCCACGTTACGGATTTCCAATTGTTTTTCCTACCTTCACTCCCATTTGTGACTCTTAAATGCATTGTTGTGCTAAGAGGGCAAATTCGGAATTGCTGAAATTCATTCGAAATATCCACAAGAATAAATAACGACAATAAAAATGATTTTGGTGGGCCGATAGCTCAGCTTGGTGGAGCGTTCGACTGATAATCGAAAGGTCAAGGGTCCAAATCCCTTTCGGCCCACTATACACTATGACCTATCTCGATTGCGAGATTTTTCTCAACTTTGACCACGTTCGATTCATTTGAAACTACTCGTAAGACTTCTTATATTCATGTTCTACCCACTTGATAAGAGACCCAAAATCTGAGCTTACAAAATCAGGCCCTAGTGTCAGAGCCATATCATATAGATCTTCTTTAGTAAAAAGAATTAATTTAATATCACCTGAAAATCTAGCTTTCAAACTTTTCAAGGCATTGCAAAGAAATCGTAGGGTGTTCTCTGAGAACGAGAAAATCAGAATCAGAATTAGGCCATTTCTGTTTCCATATGATTTCAAAATGTATCTTTGTATATCTATGTCAAAGAAAGGATCTATTTTTTGCTCGACATTTCCGATGAAAGTTGAATCCCAACCAGAAAGGTGCATTAAAGTAGAGGCGATTTTCGCAAAATGAATTGAATCTTCAGATCCTGCCACACATAA
>JAKEIK010000170.1 GCA_022545895.1 Nitrososphaeraceae archaeon
CTTGAACAAGCTTGTCCATCTTGAATTTCAAATTTGCTTTTTTATCATCAATGAATTTCTGCAAGCCTGCGGATATTACTAGCGATTCATTTCCAAAGAATACCATACTTGGTGGGTATGTGAAAGTTTGTTCAGAATTAATCATCTTGACCTTTAGCAATGGCATCTCATCTGGTGAAATATCTATATCATAAACGTCATGCCAGAACTGCACCATGTTCCTATTGTCCGTTTCAGAAATAGTTTGATTACTGGGTTTCCGTGTTATTACATCAACAATTGATCCGTAATTTCCTGATGGGGCAACTATAACTTTATTTCTTGAATTAACAAGATGTTTAATCAGTCCGTTTGCTGTTGCGCCATTCTCTCTTCTCATTCTGATGTAGTCCAATACACTTTCCCGCACGTACGCTTGGGGTATTGCCTCTACATTGGCTATTATCGAGTCTCCTTCCTGTTTTTGTTTAATGTAAACATTCAGTGAAAAACCAAGATACAAACTAGCTTTCTCGCACCGATACAACTTGAGTGGTTCTTCGAGCAAATAGATGCCCTGTAGCATTCCTTTGCCAGTTTGTTTTCGAATGTTAATGTCGATTGTTTTTTCAATCAATCTACGCATTATTTTTTTATCTTCCACTTCAGATGATCTTAATGTCCTATTGCTGAATTCTGTGAAATAATGCTGTTCATTTGGTGCCATAAACACGAGGTTTCTTCCATCAGTTACTATTAGTTTATCATTTTTCCTGTATGATGAAGCACTTTCGGTAACTGCTTCTATGACATCTACAGTTTCCGGTACTTTGAGTTGATAGTTACTCGATGGTAGGAATGTATTGTTAGAATTATTGTCAGGAGTTAATTTTGTTTGTGTAGCTAATAGTATTAATTCGCTCAAGTTTCGTTGAAGAATCCTTGAGGAAGCATCTTTAGTCAACACCATTTTAATAGACCCAGAACCATCATAGAGTCTAGAAGATACACGTAGATCCCAACCCCATCCGCTATTACACTTATTTGGACAGCTATCATCATAAAGTAAAGATTTACAGTTGTCACAACGTTTTACTAAACCAGAATTATTATGAACAGTTGTTATTGTACCAAGTAAAGAAATATTCTGCACAGGTCTTTTTATCTTGTCAATTTTTGGTTTCCAGACATATTGCTGATATTCTAAATATCCATCTACAACTTTTATCTGCCATTCTGTAAATTCTGTTATCACAAGTAATAATGACCGATCTGGAAACTCATGAACGTAAGCATTATCGAATTTATAGACAGTGTCCCTCTGCCAAGGTACATTGATCTTGTGGCTAACAAATGGCATCTTAAACGTGGCATCTTCTAAAATTCCTGAAAAAATTACTTTAGTTCCCAGTTCATCCTGACGTTCAGTTGTCCGGAGATATACTGCTCTGGCTACAGTCTTAACATATGATTTAGGTGTGAGATCTGCTAAAGAGAGTTGTGGTTTTGGTTCGCACGTGGACGGTGGACGTGGAATTGATTGTGGACTTGGATACTCCTTCTGCTGATAAAGCTTGAATTGCTCTTCTCCCATTGCTGTCTTGGTAGTTACCATATTAGACTTTCACCAATTTTATCCTATCACCAACCAGATTCGCTATCATTCGCCTTGCCAGTTTTTCTATCATCTTCGGCATCTACGACACCTTTTTCAGAGATCGTAAATTTGACAGAACCATATTCATGATAAGGTGAGTCTTGCATTACAGCTATCCTATTGTGCCCGGCTTTACGAAAGAATATTCTGTAAGTAGTAGCGTGTGCCAAAATATTCCCACCAGTAACTTTGGTAGGGTCACCAGCGAACGTTGCATCAGGATTAGATTGTACCTGATTTGTTAAGACAAAGGCAATGTTATACACTTCAGCAAGTCTGGTCAGTCTATGCAACATAGAATTAAGTTTTTGCTGTCGATCCCACAGCGTTCCTCTTCCGGAATATTCTGCTCTATGAAGTGAAATAATAGAGTCAATTATCACAAGACTAGCTCTGTATTCTTCCAAATACTTTGCTATGTTTTTTATAACGAATTCAAGATGGCTACTGTTGTAGATCTTGCATACAAAAATCGAAGATAATATTTTTTCGGGGTCAATACTATATGCTTCAGCTATTTGATGAATGCGTTCTGGTCGGAAAGTATTTTCAGTATCAATGAATATTACATTACCACCAAGACCTCCCCTAGCTTTGGCCATGTTGGCAGTAACAGATAATGTATGACAAAGCTGGCTCTTGCCAGAACCAAACTCACCTGCAAATTCTGTTAGAGCCTGCGTTTCTATGCCGCCGCCTAATAATCCATCCAAGCTTTTTGATCCTGTAGTACAGCGCATGATCTGGTTACGTCTTGTCATTATGTCAGCCGCTGTGCAGAATTCCTTGCTCAGCAACCCAATGTTGGTCAGAGCTTTACGAGCTTCAACTATAAGGATGGACATTTTTTCTGGTTTGTCGCCTATGTCTTCAGCCAAATCCTGTGGAATTGATGTGGCTAATTCTAGCACCGACTCAATTCCTATTCGCTTGAGCTTTGCAATGTCTAGAGGTTTTAAGTTTTCTAAGTCTTCAAGATGGAGATCTGTGAGAGTTTGGGAGGGCATAGAATTATTGACAACACGTGAGGAAGTATTTGACACATATAATTATGAGAGCTCCTGTTCGGGAGGGTGAGGGAGCTAGTCAATAACTCACCGTGGTATTCCGTTCCATATTATGTTCTATACAATAAAGGTGCAAGTTACTATTTTAAGCTA
>JAKEIK010000171.1 GCA_022545895.1 Nitrososphaeraceae archaeon
ACTAGGACCGGATCTTTTCTCGTGGCTAATACAAGACTACCCATAATAACATGTGAGTCAATTAGTTATGGAATATGATTCTATAAGGTTTTGATATATGATCACCGTAGTGAAAAGATTTAAGGATTTTTTAATAACTCCTAAAAATCGTAACTAAATCTCTTAATGTTCCTATTCATTATTAAAAATATTCTAGCACTAAATTTTGCAAATTCATGCGTAAAATAACATGTGACACTATAAGCTTTCCTCAAATCATTTGTTACTAAATATTTCGATTTTTTTGGTAAATAAGATAGCTCAATTTGTGAGGCCTCAAAAAAAAAGCGCTTACTATGATTCTAGCTTTACTCTTATCTTAGGAGTAGGTGTATACCAATTTCATAACAACTAACCAATCTCGCTACGGGGGGATGGGATCACGTAAATACACATCTGTTCCCTGATGAGTAATTTGCAGAATCTAAAAAAGAGATCGATAGCAAATAGGTTCGTTTTCTAAAATTGGAAAACAATCCCCATAAGCACTTGGCTTAATTCGTTGCAGAGTAACAAACATATTGATATTGCCATAATTTATGACATACTGCGTCTAATTGTACCATCTATTGTGGGGAAGGGGAGGATCTTACAGTAAGAAGAGTGATAAAGCCAAAATTAGTGACTATGAGACATAAGTTCCAAAAATCTTTATTTCTGAGATACTCGCCCAACCACTTTCAGTGGATCCAGTAACTGTGATCCGCAAGTACCTTGAAACTATATCAGGCAGGTTATACCCTTCGAAATCTGGAGTACTTCCAGTGCTTGTGTGAGTCAGAACATCAATGAATGAATTACTGTCGTTTGAGACCGAAATAGAAAAATCAGTTGTGCGCTCAATTCCTTTATACCAAGAAATATTGATGCTGCACAATTCGGCTTCCCTACCCAAATCCAGAGTGATAGATGATTTGAGATCATGATTTGCCCATCTTGTTGTGATGTTATTATCAATGACATTCTGTGGGGGGAAATCAGCTTGGTTCCCTGAAGCTTTGACGGTAGTTATCCCTAAAGGGGTGCATGAAAGAGTTTGAATAGGTGATGCAGGTCCAGATTGAGATACATTAGCCGATGAGTTGCGAAGAAGACTGCCAAAAACTTTAGCTTCCGAGATACTCACCCAATCACCTAAAGAAGAGCCAGTCACTGTTATCTGCAGATATCTAGCGGCTATGTCTGGAAGATCATAACTTTCAGATTCTGAAGAGGTTCCGCTGCTTGAATTCATAACCAGAGACTTCCATGATTGACTATCATTTGAAGCCGATATCGTAAAATTAATTACACGTTCATTCCCTCTATACCAGGCAATATCAATATTACACAGGAATCTTTCTGCACCAAAATCGAATGTTATGAGTGAACCCAGCCCTAGATTTGACCATCTAGTATTGATATTATTATCAATCGCGTTCCTTGCCGGTGAACTAGACTGACTTCCACTCGCAATAATATTAGATACCGCCAACTGATTACACGAGCTAAAGTTAGCAGAATAGTCTCTCAAGAAATTTGAGAGATCAATCTTGTTGTTAGCTAAAGTAGTAGAATTTATGAGAGGAGGCTGAACTTGTGGAAAGTGATCTTGATCTGAAGATGGAACTTGAGGATGGGTTATTTGAGGTGAAGGCAGCTGAGGTGGAAATAGAGGGGCTTGCGAAGTATTACTACTAAGGGAAGGTAAAGGTAAAGGCATTTCCATCTGACCCCTGGCGATCGAAAATTTATCAAAACTCATGCTTAATGAGGCGACGGAGATCATGGACAAAGTGAGGTAAAAGCATCCAATGAAAGTTGTAAGTGCCATTTGTTTACATATTCCGGCATGGCTTTATCAGACGAATTGTGCAATCATCTAGTCAATTTAGTTAGTGATAGTTTGCAGTCGAACCAGTTCGTCTATGGTAAGTTCTAGATCGATCATAGCGGAAGCTCCACTCACATAACCTTGCATACAGCTACGGCAATCTTTCGTGGGTACTACTTAAATTATTTCCCTGCCCAAATTGTTTGTTCCTAGCTCTCAAGGAAAATGACGACAGTATACCCGGCTAATCATTCGTGGCTGCAAGTTAGGCGAAAGCTAACTTTTAACAAGTTTCTTTATTTTATTTTCTTGATTGGTATAATTGTTTCATGTACAGCGGGGAGTCCGTCGGGCGGGTTGGAGTCAGAAAAATATCATCATGCCATGCTCCAAATATCCTGAGAAACACTTCCCTGATCTAAACTTAATTAAGTTACAAATTTTGGAGTATTGAATATAGGTAGAAATAATCTTGTATTCCAATTTATTGATCGTACTGACTTTAGCAATAACATTAACACCGGCAGCTTCATTGTTCTTGGTTTGGGACATATCTTCATTAATGGGTTAATATTCAGATAAAATGCATATGGACTTCAGAATTTTCATGTTCTCAACTCTCATTTCCTTGTTTCTATTATGCGCAATTTTTTTTATGTCAGAATACCCAAACACAGTTCCTGTATATCTGTCCGTATTTGCTCAGGACAATGACGCATATTTTCCTGATTACTTGTTAACCAATAATTCAGAAACAACCAATAATGATTCAAATCAGTCCTCAGAATCTGAAGGTCCTTTACCCCAAGATTCAACTGCTTCAGAAGGAAGTGGTTGCGTACCTTCCACTCTGCAAAATAGCAATGAGTGTTTTGCAACATATGAGAATTCTACATACGGAATTAAAATTAACTATCCAAGTACGTGGAATAAAGTTACTCCGTATTCTGATGAAAAGTATACAACTGTATTTGTACAAGAATTCGACAAACCAGAATCTAGCGCTTACGTTATAGTGGGCGTAGATTATTTCAATTTCGAGGCCACTCCTTCAACTTATCTTGCCAGACTGATTCAAAATTATAGAACACAGCTCAAAGATTTCACACTACTTTCTTCAGATTTGAATTCTGTTCAACTGGCAGGTATTCCAGGTTACGAAATTCTTTATACATATACAGGCAACAATGACGAAGTAATCTTGACAAGGCAGCTAGGCGCAGTGATTCCAGGAACTTCCACGGCGTATCAAATTACTTACTCAGCTGAAGTAACAGAGTATCCTGGATCTGAAAATAACTTGAATACAATGATTGATTCAATAGAGTTGAACCTGAGAGGTGCAAATGTGACTGCTCCTTCTAACTTGCAAGATCTGGACTACTTTATTCACGTCTATGACGGAGGGGTGATTTAAGAATCAATGTTTTGCAATAGCCTCACTACTGCGAATAAAATAAAGGCTTCTGTTATGTTCTTTGTCCACACTAAACAGGAGGTAGATCGTAAAGAATATTCGTCACATGTGTTAAAACAAAACCAGAAAAGGGCTCTCTTGCTTTCCATTTCAATGCTTGCGGTAACCGTCTTTATGTTTTATCTTATGAATTCCAATGAAGTATTCGCCACTCCTATTCAAAATTTAGGACCGAATGCTACAACAACTAATAACTCAAATTCAGAAAGGTCCCAGGAATTATTTGATAAGGTCAAGAATTCTGTGGTAAGAATAGACACACTTGTTCAGTATGTTAATCCTCGTATTACCGTGAATGATGAACCATTCCTTCAAGAGCCATCTGGTTCAATTGGATCAGGATTCGTATATGACGAGAGTGGAAAGATCGTTACTAATTATCATGTAGTACAGGGTGCCCAAGCCATATTGGTAAAATTTCTGAATGGTAACGGTTATAAAGGCACTATTGTTGGTGTAGAACCTCTTATAGACCTGGCCGTTATTCAACTGGACCCTTCTGCCTTATACAACGAAAAGATTGTTCCCTTGCCTCTATCTAGTCCTTCGGAAATTAGAATTGGAACTCCGGTCGTGGCTATAGGAAACCCAATTGGTCTGACAGGATCCATGACGGAGGGCATAATTAGTCAGGTCGGAAGGATTCAAAAAGGGTTATTTTTCCCGGATTCTTGGGTTGGAGACTTGATTCAGACTGATGCTCCAATTACTCATGGGAATTCTGGTGGTCCTCTGTTAAATTTTGATGGAGAAGTTGTTGGTGTAAACGATAGAGGGGTTATCGCTGACACCAGCTCTCAGTCAACAGAACCCAATATTGGACTAGCAATATCATCAGGAACTGTAAAACGGGTAGTAGACATCATAATTGCAAATGGTAGTTATGATGCCCCGTACCTGGGAATACTTGTCTCAGATATTCCTGCGTTTTTCCCTGAAAAAGTTGGTTTAAGTGAGGCTAAGGGTGCCTATGTATTGTCGGTTTTGCCCGATAGCCCATCCTCCAGAGCGAAAATCGAATCCGATAATGTTATAATAAAAGCTGATAATATATTAATAAAAGACAAGGCTGATCTGATAAATTACATACAAACTAAGTCACCTGGGGATAATCTTGCGTTAACAATAATTGATAACAATGGAGTGACCAAGGCATATGATTTGAATTTGGAATCTATGCCTGCAGAATTCGGTGGCTAGTTCCTGGTTGACTAAGACAGGATAGTGGGAAAGATCTCTATCATCTACGGCGCAATAATGTAAGTCTTTTATTATTGGTTACATCTTTTACCATATTACATGCCTAGATGTTGCCGTCATTTAATGCAAAAATACTGCGAAAATGAACCTAACATGAAATCTGCGAATATACATTTCATCTATTGGAATTGTATGGGGCTACGTCTTGCAAACATATGATATGTGATTTCAAACTGGTTCGTGATCCCTTAGTCAGTAACTATACTTGCACGTTCAATTTACATCCACGGTAACTACAAAGAACAGTTCTGCAATTGACCTTTCAATTAGCATAAAATTGGTGGATGATAGCGCTGTATGCATTTGGTTTGATCCAAACGACCGTGAAGAATATGAAAACAGGGGTAGTCAGAATGTTCTAAGTAACTTGTAACGTAAGGCATTGCCCCTAGATCACTGGGGCAAGTACGCCTTGATAGCAGCATCGTAGTATTTCTGGGCTTCTTCTGGATTACCCGCCTCTTCTAAGGCGAACCCCTTATTCATCAATATTTGGACATTACCAGGACCAATTTTTAGAGCTAAATCAAAGAATGATATTGCCTTCAAATAATTCCCCTTTGATACTTGCACACAACCCTTCCCATTAATTGCATCAGCATTATTCGGATCAACTTTCAAGATCTCATCATAACAACCATCAGCTAGGTCATACTCTTGCAGATTCATGTAGGCAAAAGCTTTGTCACACCACGCTCCAATGTTGCCAGGCGAAAGCCTCAGACACTCGTCATAGCATGAAATTGCGTCATTTAATTTGTTTAACCGCTTGAAGACAAGGCCCTTGTTATGCCATAATTTAGGATTACTCGGATCCAGCTCAGTTGCTTTATCGTAACTTCTTTTTGCTTCACTCGTATTGTCAACATTATTGTAAACTGCACCAAGATTAATCCAGGCCTCTACCACATCAGGATAAACTTTAGTCGCGTATAAAAGATACTTCAGAGCCTCATCAAAGTTTTCCAATTGACCTAAGACCTTGCCTAAGTTAATAAGTGCCTCCAGGTTTTCTGGATCGACTTCCAAGGTTTTTTCGTAATACCTTTTGGCCTTATCATATTTCCCTTGCCTGTCTAATGAATAGGCCATATTAATCCAATAATTAGGATCTTTTTTCTCTCGTCTGCTCATTATTTTGGCCTGGACTAAGTATATTTCACATTACAATTATAGTTGATTTTAACGTGTGTTGGAACAGGCATTGGGTATTTAAACATTGATTTGGCTGAGTATTACATTTTCCTGGCCATGCAATGGAGCTTGAAGAGATTAAGATATGCGACGGCAAAAGTTCTGAAAAACTTTTAAGGTTCGACTGGTTGTCTTTGCACATGGGACGCTCATTTGAGGAATGGTGGAGTACGGCTCCACTTGAACTAAAGCAAAAAGCTCGCAAAGGGGACGAAGGGAATAAGCCACTGCTGAATCAGATTAACTATGTCTTACTTCACCTTCATTTGTCAGGGAAACACGACCTAAAACCTACACATGAAGAGCTGAAAGACTGGCTTCACAGCGGCCAAGTTGACGTTATGCGAATGGAAAAGAAGAAGTAAAATTACTGATTCCATCTCCTTTTTCTTTTTTTTGACAATATCAGCAAGATAATTTGTGATCAAACCCGTAATTCAATTGTGTAGATTAATCAGAATATTGTAAGTGACCCTTAACAGAAGGTATTTTAGAAGATCTTAAGCTCACATTTGCTCTCCTGATTGCTTCTACGTTGCCCGTAAGTTTACAAACTAAAGTAAAGATTACGAGCCAATATCTTGGCGATGGATCTATTATATTTAGTAAATCAGTGGACTAACGACCTAATTTGGATAAATTTTATAGAAATATATTATGATATTTTGGTTTATTCGTGTAATTATATAAGATTTTTCCGATTAGCGTAAATATCAGTCTAATTCTTATAAAGACTGGAATGTAACAATGTTATATGATAATCTAAATTCGTATATTTAGTTATCACACTACTTATATTCACTATTACCTTCGTTTCGAATATGGAACTTAAAACAGCTAATGGTCAGAAAAGTGCCACTAAAAATGAGGATGCACAGTTTATCAACACATTGACTTATTATCCATCTCCGCATCCAGATCGAAATGTTAAGACAGCTCATAACCTTCAGATGGAACTTGCACAGATAACGACTACTTGCGCTACACGAGCTACAGTTAACTTGACTTACTCTTGTAACAACTTTTTAGTATCGTATCAATCAGTTCTCAATAAGTTCTTTCGTACTAATACACCATTGGTAACACTATCAACATTAGCGCTAAATGAACTCGAAAAAAAGGTTGACGTTATGTTAGCAAATTGTAATACGATCGAGTGCTACAATAAGGTCGGATTATTTATTACTAAAATTAACCAATTATTTATTGACAACGCTGAAGATTTGCTCATGATCACTGGACAAGAGGTATTATTGGATAAGTTTGCTGCAGCCTAATTATCGGTTAAATTGTTGGTAATGAAATATTAATCGACTGTTAAATCGTGCATAGCTACTTCAGCTTTGCGAGGTATGACTTCATCTAGCTCCGAAATTAAATGATAAAGTTCTAAATATTCCAGTCCTCTAGCAGTAATAGAGTATAATTTCGTTTCATCATCCAATTTCCAAAGCTGGTATTCGTCTAACAATGGAGCGTATTCTCTCAGTTTCATGTATGAAACGTCAGCAATTTCGACAATGTGTGATTTGGATGCACCAACGTCTCCATTTGATCTGATGGAATTCAGGATATTGGCGATTATATCCATCCGATTGCGAAGTTTCAAATCTTCTAGTATATGGATCAATAATTTATAAGACATGAGTGTTTAAAGTTTTGATTAATCACTTTACAAGTACATCCTATTTCAAATAGAACACGGTAGATATTCGAATCTCATGTATTACGCGACCCCATTATTTTATCTGGGTTTAGTTATGTGTCATAGACATCTTCTTTGCCATTTGGGGATCCTTATGGTTTTTCCAACTGTGATATAGTTTTTTGAAATATGCTGTATGATTGCGCTCCCACCATCCCCAAAGGTACTTTCCTCTCTCTGACAAGAATGAAAGTGGGTGCTGACTTTAGACTTATTAATTGTGCAAGTCGATCATTCTCCATTACAGTCGTTGCGTCAGAGAATTTATTACGCGAAAATTGGAATTGATACACCATACGATACGGCAATTAAAAACCAAGACTAGTCAGTGGAATCGTGAGAGTTTGTAAATTCAAATGACTAATAGGGCTAGAAGATTTTACAAATGGCGAAATAAACTAAAACTTAAAAAAAATTACGTTGAACTTTAATGAGAAGACTATAGTTATCTTTACTTTTCTGATCTCTTTTTCTCTCATGACTTTGGAATTATATGTCAATAAACCAGCTATTGCCCAGCAGTTCTTGCCTTTACCTCCAGTAGTAGCCAATCCTACGTTTGCTGCTGCCGCCACTTCCTGCAATATTCTTGCAATCTCTGGCGTCACCGCAAGTGGAAGTCAGATTGGTAATCCTGCAACTAATGCAATAGATGTGAACCTCACTACTCGATGGTCGAATTTAGGTTTAGGGTCGTCAATTACTGTGGACTTCAGTAAAGAAAGATCCATATGTGCTGTTGATATTTCGTGGTATAACGGGAATCAGAGGACCAGTAATTTTGTAATCTCGGTTTCAATAGACGGCAAATCATTTACCGATGTTTTTTCAGGCAAGAGCAGCGGTACAACTACTGGCTTTGAGAGCTATGATTTTCCAGACACAACTGGACGATATGTGAAAATTACAATTAATGGAAATTCTATTAACGATTGGGCAAGCATTTCCGAAATAAAAGTGCTCGGCAATTTAATTACGCAACCACCAAACTCAGATACTACTCCGCCCTCAGTCACAAGCACCAGTCCTGCTAGCGGTGCTTCAGGGGTTCCAGTTACTTCATCAATTGCAGCTACATTTAGCGAGCCAGTACAGAGCTGGTCCAGTCCCGCAATATTTACCGTGAAAAATGGTGCTGGTACTAGTATCGCCGGAACATTAACATTGAGTACTGATGCAAAGACTGCCACCTTTAAGCCCTCCTCATCGCTTGGATTTTCAACATCTTACACTGCTACCATAACGACCGGAGTAAAGGATAAAGAAGGTAATGCTATGACTGCAGGCAAGACATGGTCATTTACCACCTCTGCAGGTAACACTCCACCGCCACCATCACCACCTACTTCCAATCCTTGCAATAAACTGTCAGTTTCAAAGATTACCGAATCTGGGGGCACGCCTAGTCTGGGACCAAAGTACGCGATAGATAATGACCTCACTACGCGATGGTCCGAACAGGGTCTCGGATCATCCCTCACGTTAGATATTGGGAAAAAGAAGACAATATGTAATCTAGAGGTTTCATGGTACAGGGGGACAGAGAGAATTAGTAAATTCGTAATAGGTGTTTCAAACGATGGCAAGTCATTTACCGATGTTTTTTCAGGGACGAGCAGCGGTACTACTAACGGGTTTGAAAGGTACGAATTTCCAGACATAACTGCACGATATATTAAGATTGCTGTAAATGGGAACACTATTAACAACTGGGCCAGTATTTTGGAGATAGGCGTATTTGGAGATCCAAATAATATACCTACACCCACTCCTACCCCACCTCCGACGCCACCGCCTTCTGATAGTACGCTCAATATCGCCGCTGCGGGTGACTGGGGCTGCTCCTCTCAAGCCCAAAGCACTTTGGATAATATCGTGCAAAAAACTCCAGAAGTTGTTCTTGCATTAGGTGATCTGAGTTACAAAGATACTCCCGACTGTTGGTTGAAGCTGATAAGCCCGATAAAATCGATAACCAAATTCAGCATGGGAAATCATGAGGAAGACGAAGGCAGTCCTTCGTCTCTCCCCACATCATATCTTGATAAATTCGGACTTGGCACAAGTTATTACTCCTTTAATTACCGTAATATTCACTTCCTGATGTTGAATTCAGAAATTGCGTTCAACTCTAACTCTCCTCAATATTCCTTCGCCAAGAATGATTTAGCAATTGCATCAGCTGACGCAGCTATAAAATGGATCATTGTGGGATTCCATACTCCAGTGTACACATCACCCAGCAAACATCCACCAAATGTACCTTTCAGAGATACTTATCATCCTTTATTCGACAAATACGACGTCGATCTGGTACTTCAGGCACACAATCACAATTATCAGCGCACCTATCCAATGACATTCAATAATGCCAAGTCATCGGAGCCTTTGATAAGTTCCTCACAGAATAACGATTACAAAGATCCAGCAGGTGAAATCTATCTCGTCGTTGGAACTGCAGGCAGATCACTGTACTCCCTAAACGGTAAGACATCATTTAACGTTGATCAATTTGAAGAATACGGCTTTCTTAATCTAGAAATATCAAACGACGGAAAATTAATGAAGGGGAAATTTTACTCTGACAAAGATGGATCGATAAAGGATCAATTCACTATAACAAAGTAGGGCTTTAATAGGCCGAAAGCTTGCATAATCAAAAGTATACAGGCACGGAAAAAGTTCAAATGAAAATTTGAGAATAAAATCACCTTAATAATGCCTCTTAATGCCAGTCTGAAAACAACCGGTTCAATTTTCAGAGCGTTAGTACGGCATTTTATCAAGTCCTGGAGCCGTAGTTACTTTTTTTCTATTATTAGCAATCGGACTTGCTGATAGTAACCACTATCAGGTTATGTTTGCACGGGTGGCTGGCTTGACATCAAACAGACCCATCCATCCTAAGTCCGTAAATTCTGTCTGATGCGCGTGAAACATGTACTTTCCAGGATAATCGTATTTGAATTCGATTATTCCTCTGTCGCCTTGCGCCAACGTTACTAGGTCCGTCATGAAGTTGGGCGTTTCCTCTGTGCCAGCTATTGTATAATTATACATATTGCCATGCATATGAAATGAATTTACTAGATCAAATTCTAACATGTTTACCAGGTATATTCTATAAGGTTTGCCTGCTTGAATTGAAATAGGATGAATCATATAGTCAAACGCTTTACCATTCACAGTATATATTTCGTTATCTCTCTCTGCATCAGCTCCATCTGCTGAAGCACCTTGATTATTGTCTTTCTGAGTTTCTACCCCTTTCTTCACTTCATTTTCATTGGATATACTAGATTTAACCTGTACATCATCAGTTTTTTGATCACCCTTCGCTGCATCAGATGATTCGGTTTCCTTATTCACAGACGTATCTTTGCTATCAGATTTAATTTGAACTGCTTGTTCTAATTTTTTGTCTTTCCCCGCATCAGCATTACCTTGCAAATGATCGTGACTAACCTTTAGTACTGGCAATTTAGAAACTTGGTCAGCGTTAGATTCATCAACAGCAGGAATAGTTACTGGTCCTTCTTGGTCGAAATCCAAATCATAACCGTTCATTAGCATAGCGAATTCAGTCATTTGTGGTCTAGGAGTTTTGGGATCAATGATAAACATCCCGTATAATCCTCTATTGATATGATCTGCGATTGGATCTACATGACAGTGGTATGGGAATACGCCATAGGGTTGGGCAATAAATTCGTAAATGAAGCTACCTCCCGGGGGTATTGCACCGCCCTGATAACCACCCATTGAGACACCATCCATTACAGCTGGGTGGATAGAGTGTAAGTGCAATGAATGAGCATGCTGATTTTCTGGGCTATTTATAACCTTGATTCGAACATGATCTCCTTGAGTAACCCTCATAGTGGGACCTGGTATAGTCCCATTATAAGTCCACCCATCAAATATGTGTCCTTCATTAGAAATAGGTATTTTCTGGTTTTCTTTAACCACTAGAGTGAAATCTCTAATAGTTTGGCCATTAGACTCTTTTGAAACATGTCCGCAGTTAAAGTACGTCAGGTATTCGATCGATGTCGGATGTTTACTGAGATCACTTGTACAATGTTTAGCTTTATCATATGCTTCGACTGAAATGACTGATGCCGCTGTGACTGACAAAGCTGAGGCTTCCGCGCCCGTCAAGACCAAAGATATCGTTGCAGAAATAAGTAACATATAATTAATAGTACGTTTGTTTAGCACAAGTTGTTCAATATTTAATTTATATAAATATGTTTAGAAATGTTACCTTGCCAGATACCGAAACCGCATCGAAAAGTTAGGTTGTATCGAATAATAACTTAGATATTCGAAATTTTCCTGAACATAGTCTACGAACTTCTTAATAGCCATAATATGCTAACGTCATTGGAATTACCCCCTATTTGGACAGGCTAATAAAAAATGAATACATTCAATTTGTTATTTCTTCAGGCAGATCAAATCTGCAATGAAACTCGCTCAAGGGGACAGTTACAGACAACTAAAGCAGTTGGAAATTTGGGCAAAGAAAGTTAGCTCTATGATCATAAGTTAACTCTAGCTTATATATTGATTCCAGTCCTTGCTGGCATGGGAATGCGTAAGACGCCATAAATGTTGATCGTCTACTGCGAGCTCGCGGTAATGAGGTCATTCCTTTTGTAAATAAACTAGGATCTAACTCCTTTGTAATTTACATAAATGTTGATCGTCTACTGCGAGCTCGCGGTAATGAGGTCATTCCTTTTGTAAATAAACTAGGATCTAACTCCTTTGTAATTTTTCGATAATCCTAGTTGAGAATCTCAGTCCTGAAAAAAGACTAATCAATGATATTCTTGAATTATATGAACCTGATTTTCTAATCTTAGTAAGTGGTAATGGTACTATCTCTGAAAAAAGCAAGATAACAAACTAGCAGGAGTGAAATCCCTGAAGAACTTTTCGTCGTCTGGTATTCTTCTTAGTATCAAGGGGCCCTAAAAGTCAACTGCAATTCATAGCCAAAAATTGAGGCTGAAATTCTCAATGAAAACGGGACGAAACCCCTTTCTAGCAAGCTAACATGACTGTATAGGTCACTAACAGGTATATTAATTTGTTAGACGATATTCAAGATAGTTACGTTCTTTGGATAAGTGAAGTTCTACATAATTTTAACCCACGCCGATTATAAGACACAATTCTCGTCACGGCTTTCTAAATTTGGAATTAATAAATACGGATTTAGCATAATAGGGACTATGAAAATAATTGATATTGACACTATTAATAGCGACCGGAGATGGAAACAAGCATTGGCTGAGTGATGCAGTTAGAGCTTACCATATATGAGTACACCGGTGTGATGGAACCGGCTGATTCCGTTGACTTCTTCTGGATGGGCAAATTTACAGTGACAATTATTATATAATGGGAGGTGAAATGTTCGATTGTGGCTTTATTACCACAAAAGCGCCAACAACTTAAAGAGATTATCAAGGGCGAAGGTATAATTTTTCGGGATGTTACGCTGTCGAGTGGGTTAAAGAGCCATTTTTATTATGACATAAAAAAAATTGTCAACTCCGAAGGTGTTGTTTTGATAGGTGAACTCATGCTAGCAAAGATTAGGGAATTATTCGGAAACGGAGTCAAATCTGTAGGAGGATTGGAGTCGGGTGCTCTTCCTATAACTACCGCAATTGTTTTGGTTAGCAACCAACTTCGTGAGGGAGAAGGTAAATTAACTGGTTTTTTTGTTAGAAAGGAATCAAAAAAACATGGATTACAGAAGAAAATCGAAGGCCTCCCTAAGATACCATTGGTTGTCGTAGAAGACGTTGTAACAACGGGTCAAAGTGTCATAGATGCCGTGAATGCTTTGATTGAAGACGATATTCCACCTGTCGGGATAATTAGTGTGATAGATCGTCAGGATAAAAGGAATATGCTAACCAACGGAAAGCTAAGATTCGATTCACTATTCAAGCACTCGGAATTTGAAGATTTCATAAAGATGAAAGAAGAAGAACAGAAAACTTCATAATTTTTTTATTGGCTTTTTTTTGTGACAATGCTGTACGTCAACGATCGGCTGAGACTGCTTTACCTTGGACATAACTTTTACCACATTCGGAATTAACGAGTTCAACAAGAACTTGAACTTTCTAGAAGATAAGAGATTATAAAAAAAGAATTACGACCGTTGATTAGTCACAAATGTTATTTCATTGTTGTAGCCTTAATACAAGAGGATCTCTTCAGTTCTAAGAACATTTTTTCCGGAATTTATTATTACTGGATATCTGGCATGAAATTGATTTTCAAAGTCATGAATGCTTTTATAGCTACACTGAACAAAAGGTCTTTATGAGATTCATAGTTCGCGCCAAAATTCCTACTGAAGCAGGCAACAAGATGGTAAAAAATCCAAAGTTCATCCAAAACCTTGAAGAATATATCAACAAGGTCAAATCTGAAGCAAATTACTTCTTTGAGGCAGATGGAAACAGAGTTCTTGTTTTCGTTGTCAATATGGATAGTGTTGACATGATCCCTAGTATTGCCGAGCCTCTCTTCCAAGAAATGGGTGCTAACGTCGAATTCCACCCTGTAATGTCACTGGATGATTTGAAGAAAGCAATCCAGCATATGAACAATCAATAATTACGTACAAAATCTTTATCTTTTGATCATCGACAGATAATGTATATTTTTTCTGTAAGGCTAGTTGTCTACATAGGGCCTTTAGGAACTATTCTAAATATTGTTCCTTGCGAACTGTCAAATGTAAGGACATACAAATTACCATCATCAGGACCTGCCTTAATATCAGTTATACCGCCAAACCCACTTCCAAATATTATTCCGTCAAGTGTATCGGAACTGTTTACGACTCTGTCTTCTAGTGGACCTTTAGGAAGTAGCAATTCAGTTCTATTTGGATCTAATCTAAAGTGGTAAATGTTTCCATTGATGATATCACCAACGAATATACCGTTTTCATACTGGAAGCCCATCTTGTTGGAATTAAAGAAGGTGATTCCTGTAGGACCTACACTTCTAAACCAAGTGAACTGGGGTATATGGTATGTTCCCTTTCCATCAAAATTGACAAGATCACGTGGGTGACGAGGTGCAATATGTTTTTCAGTTTGATCTATAGGATATCCGCGAAGCCATATCCCATCAATCTTAGCATAGCCACTATTGAATCCCGGTTTAACCAAATTAATTTCATCACCAAATATTAAGCCATTTTCAGTGTCCCATAGATTTCCACTGACAGGATCAAAATCAATCCCAAAACTATTCCAAATTCCATACGAGAAATACAAATTCAAAGGAAATTCGTTTCCCAGAACTGCTGGGAGTATTGCGCTACCATCCTTACTAATTCTGAGTATGCCGCTCGTTCCATCTGCGTCCAGACCGTTTTGAACATTTTGTGCCTTAGTATCGTGTCCATCGATACCAACATCGCCAATGGTAACATATACATTGCTATCAGGTCCAACCATGACTTTTCCGCCTATGCCAATAGCCCCAGGAGTTGCAGGTAGGTCTACCAAGAGTTTTGGATTTACCAACTTGTTGTTGACTAGTTCATACCTGTACAAACGATTACCTAACGGCTCTTTTCCTTTTGTGATATCCTCTCCGTCTTGTCCTTGTGTTTCAGTGTAGTATAGGAAAACATATGTGGGGATAGTGGGAGTGACGATGCTGTTGTTATGCCACCCACCGCTCCTATTCTCCAACAAAGAAGAATCTACAGCTATCCCTAACATGCCCCTGTGACCATAAGTAGCGACATTAACATCGAGCAAAGGTTGTTGTAACACGGCTCCATTCACGATTCTTCTTACCGTACCACTATCCTTCTCCGTAACCAAGATGTCATTAGGCCCCAAAAAGACCATGCTGGTAGAATACTTTAGTCCCTTGAAAACTACCTCTGCCTTGAGCTGAGGATCGTTTATGATTGGTCCTTTAGGTGAAGAGAGAGCGAGTTCTGGATATTTTGAGTCACTAGCTATTGCAACATGATTGAGAGTACCTTGAACAAAGTAATCAGATATAATTGACAATGATATAGCCACCGCACCTAAAATCCCGAAGATAACTAGCCACATTATCAAATCTTCCGCGTCCTAACTAAATTAGTTAGCGTTAATTTGCAATCTTCATATCAGATATCTTCTGTTAACTATAATTCTTGTTTCAGTTCCCAATATGCTATTCTTTATTTTATAGAAGAACTACAAGTAAAAAGAAACGAATGTACTACACCGCTAGGTAGACAATCTAATTGAACTTGTGTTTGATGAAATATGGATAGATAATACATCTATCAATAAGAATAGTATATCAAAATTAGTTCGTAAAAAATAATTTCGTTACGCTAAAAATATTATAATGGATATATCCATATCCTAATGATGATTCCGCCTGCTGAAAAGCTAGGTCTTGCAGTTGCATTAGTCATTGCTTCACTTTCTGCTTTTTCTTTATTCGTTGAATTGATCATTAGTATGAACTCTGCGTTTGGCGATGGTCTCACCCAAGAAGAGCTAACTGGTTCACTAGGGAATAGGAAGGCAGACTTGCTCATCAAAATGATTCCCGCCGTTGTGACTACGGAAACCTTGGAAAATGGCCAAAAACCAATTATCGAATTCAGATTGTTTGATTCAAATACAAATCAATCATTTAGTCATGTTACATATTACATTATTTTAGAGAAAGATGGAAAGAAGTTATTCTATGATATGTTTCACGACCATGATGGCGATCTAAAAATTCAGATGAATCCAAATAGTTCAAGCAACATATCCATTACAGGTGATAAGACACCCATTTTGGATTTATGGATTGGAACTTCAACCAAACCTGTGGCCATATCAGGTCCAATCTTCTTAAGTGGTGGATTGTATCACTTTATAGTAAGAATAGAGACTGTAGACTCTGATACTGCTATACTGCCCGACATTCAAGCTCCAATTTATAATAGTTGGTTAAGTATCGGGAATACAGAAAATCAGCAGATAAATGTAGATGGTAAACAGGTCCCAATCAAGATAATATCATACTACGATAAACTAAAAGACTTTGGGTTTGATACTAAAAATATGCAATTGAAATTTGATATGCCATTTAATTGGAATCTTAGTAGATTGGAAAATGCGAACATTTTTGTTCATGAGGAGATCAATGTACCTAAACCAAATGCATTTACTGCAAAAGGTGGATACACCGGTACTGTTAACGGAGTCAATATTTCAAAAAATGTCATGTTGGACAACTCAAATTCCAAAGCGGATGTAATTCACGTTATGTTGCCGAAGAATGATTTACTCACACTTGCAGATCGGATAATTAAGGATGGTCAGGCATTGAGCGGAATAATGAGTTTTACTGTAAAGCCACAAGAAGGCTCCTCGATGGGCTCTGTGCCGAGTTCTAATTCGTCTATGTCGATGGGACCTATGTCTTAATCTACAGGTGCTCGGCGGGTGTCAAAGTTATATTGATCCTTTTGACATACTCTCATATTACTATTGTTTTTCTGGTTGTGTCATTAGCACTCATGATCTTGGTGGTTGCTCCTTTGCTATATCCAAAGATCCATCTTGTCTATGCTCAGAACTCTATAAATAAGACACAAATATGGCTAGATAAATTGAACAATATCAAGGTTGAATTTTCACATTCACCTACAAATCCTATTACCGATACACCTACAGAACTAAAATTTGATGTACTGAATCTAAAAACAGGAGACCAATTGAAGAATCTCTCTGCCAGAGTGATCATTCTAACTAGTAGTAATGGCGAAGAAAGTTTTTACAAGTACACTAACCTAACTGCGCCTGCTGGAAACTTTTCCGTAAGTTACATTTTCCCTACCGATGGTGTATACAAGGTACTTTCTAAAATAGAATCTAAAGATATCTCTACTCTTACTTTAGCGTCATTCCCCGTGTTTGTTTCGTTTCAACCAGTGGGTGCAATGAATTCAAATATGATGAGCCAATCGTTTCTTATTGCATTACTCACCGGAGTAACTGCAGCCATAGTTATAGCATTTTTCCTAATTGTTATCCGCAAAAGGCGAAAAGAGAAAAAACAAAATTTGTGATTATCTTATTGCTGTGTTGGGTGTTAGTATACAGCATGAATGACCAAGATAGTATCTCTCGTGCCGGGTTAAATCGTCAATTGTTAATGTAATTTGTTAGAGTTAACTTCTAATTAAAACAAAAATTTCACTCTAATTCTAGTAGTTGTAGTTTAGTTAAATTGGTGTCCAATTCTCTCGTAAATGAAAATTTATTATTTCGATCTAATTAATCAATTAATCAATACTTGCAAGATTTTTCGAAGTTCTTCTCTTAATGCCTTATAGTCATCTAACTTCTGTCTGTCTTGGTCTTCTGATGGAAGGTTTTCCAATAAAATTCTTTGCTGCTTGTCTGACATACTGTCAACTGATTCGACTATGTTTTCGAGATCCCTCTTGCTCATTTCTAATTTGACTACCCAATTGACCTTATCTGCCTTAATTATTCTAAGCATTATATCTCACAATCAATAACTTAATCATGATACTAGACTAAATAACTTTCAATAATCCATATCAACTATATCACTAGCGATATCATCTTACTTTAATAAATGGAAGAAACTATTCTACTTGAACCATTAGTAAGTCCCTAGATGTTATCAAAATAATAGAAATGTTCCAATCTCAATATCATTTTCTATAATACGAGTCAGAATGTGTTATCGCAGGAAGAGTAAATCTAATCATGGGTGCACTTTCGCTCAACAGTATTCTCTGCCAATATTTCTTCTCCGTGTGCTTCTACGATATAGCGAATGATGTATTAACTCTTAACGATCGTACTGATACTGAAGAACTATAATTACCTGAACTTACTTGTTTATCGTCACGATCGTGTTGATTCCATTCAAACTCCATGGAAGATCCTGGTGGTAATATTTTTGATTTTGATAATGTAGATGGTGAATATTTTTCTCCGAATTGCAAATTCTTTATAACTACTGCCTTGGGGTTGTCGATTCTGAAGGGCTCAGTACTATTATTTTGGACTGTGATTTTTACTATCTGCCCCTTCTCGTAAGTCTGCTTATCCGTAAAAATGAAAACGGAATTACTTTCGTTGATGGTAGGTGTAATTGACTCACTTTCTTGTTCTGCTCTGTTAGCTTCGGATCCCTCCTTTCGACTACATTGGACCACAGAACCTAGTCCAGACGGTGGTGGTGGACATTGATCGGAAGAAGGACATTGTGAGGGAGAACTTACCAAATTCCCGCCCGTACAACGTACCTGTCCTTGGGCAACTGCATATCTTATAACAGGATCAAAACCATGGAATGCGATTACTGATGATGTAATCAGCAGTAGCAATGACCAAAGTGGAAGGCAACGAATTCCCTTCATGTTATCATCATTATTCGGGCATGTCGATATTAAAGTTAGCTTAGATCGAGCCTAATTTTTTTCCTTTTTGAAGCAATATGATACTCAAAGGTCGTCAAGAGCGAATTATTCAAAAGAATCCAATCCCTTAACTAACTGTGAATCATAGTTGGTACTAAAAAAACCGAGTTTTCCTTCGAAGCATCATTTAGTACTCCTTTTATCTACTATCGTCACCGGGGTTGTTATTACTGCCCTGCTGATTATTATCCCCATACCAAGTTCGTACAAAAGTTCCTTTTATTCGATTTGGACCATTAAATTAACTGTAATAGCCACACCTAGTATTTCTAGCCTTGTGCAGTATATTTTAGAACAATAAAGTTCCGATCCGAGGGTAACAGTAGAACTTACTCAAGAGGAAGTCGATATCAGTCAACAATAAATCGTAATAACCATGTGTTCTTAATTAATGGCTAGAGAAGCCACAACCAGCAACATTTTGGTCACAAGTTGTTTATACTGCATTGGCCCATCTACGTAAGTGTTGATCTACTCAAGCAGATGGCTTCTTTGAAGACTAAACACCACCTTTCAACGATAGACAGGATGATACTAAAAGAAATTCTCTCATCTAGTGAAAAAAGAACTTCCACGTTGCTATCTAAAAAATTAAAGGTGTCCACGGCAACTATTCAGAGGAGGCGCAAGCGATTAGAGAAAGAATTTTTGGAGAAGGAATATACCTTATGTCTTGAAAAATTTGGTTGGCGGC
>JAKEIK010000172.1 GCA_022545895.1 Nitrososphaeraceae archaeon
TCTATATATTCATGATTGTTGCTGACAAAAAAATAAGAAGATATTATTAATTAGTAGCCTAATATGAAATCACACGGAGGAAATAGAAAACAATTTAAAATCATTATCATTCAAAAAAACTAATTTGATTAATAATCTATTAGCAAGTTTGAAATTCAGAAATATCTTAATCCTCGTTTCAGCTGCAATATTAATTACAACCATACCAACTCTCTTTCCTTTGTTACTTCTCTCTAGCGCACAAGAACCTGCTGCAAGCTCCGAGTCTAGAGGAGGGACAGGACAACAATTAACTATTGAAAGCATCGAAAAGTATATCGCAGTTGTTTCTGGTGTAGCTGAGATAGCCGTCGTGATTCTTCTTTACAAGACAGTCAAGGACTTTGCAGAATTGGCTAAAGTGAGCAAATTGCAGACCGAAGTCAGGTTCAGACCTTGGATTGGGCCATCGGGTGGAATTCTAAGAGTGGGAGGAAAAAACGATTCCAATCAGTACCAGTATGCCATTACTCTGAAGAACTTTGGAGAGGTCCCATCGCCTGCGGTAACCGCACTGTCGGTTGTTACTTCTTCATTGCCTACAAGAGAAATATTTAAGAATGAATCTGTCAATAAATTTAATCTCGGGCCACTCCTTCCAAATATGGAGAAAAAATATTGGATCTTTATCGACTCCAGCATGATCAAAAATGCAGTGAATGGTGCCTCTCCTGTTTTTGTTGCCCTGTATTTTTCCTATACCTATGTAGGAGGCACAAGTGCTTACGGCACAGTCAGTCAATTTGATGAGGAAAACGACACCTTTATCCACAGGGATATGTGGTTAGAATAATACAATGATGACTTATGCATGAATTTACTCGGCCAAAATAATCCTCTCTTGTTATAACCACAAGAACCCCGCGGCCTTATGCATGAAATTCTCAATTGCCTTATTTTGGCAATTGTTACAAATCTCCGTAATTAGTAGTTACCGTATAACAGTATATAGTAACATTTTCAAAGGAAAAAAAGCGTAAAAAATTCGCCAGTAATTTCCGGTGCATTGGAGTATCGTCAATGCATTTTAATGTTAATTAATTGCAATGCAATAATTTATAAACTTCTTTTGAATTTAATTGCAAGATATTTACACATGTCTCATCAAAATATCGTCCGGAGAAATATTGTTCCTAATGAAGGAAGCGTATTGCAAAATTAGCATCTGTCAAATTTAGGATAATGCGGAAAGCTTTTTTTATTAGCCGATCTGATAGACCACTGGATTCTATAATTAGATGACAGTAACTATCGATACAGGTGATACAACATGGATGCTTATTGCAACGGGCCTAGTCATGATGATGACACCTGCCCTAGGATTTTTCGAAGCTGGTCTTATCCGCAGCAAGAACTCCATTTCAGTCCTCATACAAACTTTTTCAGGGCTAGGTATTTTGAGTATTCTTTGGATCGTGATTGGCTTCACTCTTGCATTCGGACCTTCATACAATGGGATAATCGGGGGCACCCAATACACAGCGATTGAAAATGTTCCAATCAATGAGCCATTCCAAAATTATGCTACGACCATTCCTGGAATCGGTTTTGTTGCTTTCAATATGATGGTAGCAGTCATCACTCCTCTGCTTATAACAGGTGCATTTGCTGAAAAAATGAAATGGACGTCTTTTTGCATTTTTATGATAGTATGGAGTATTCTTATTTACTGTCCTCTTGCTCATTGGGTTTGGGGAGGTGGTTGGCTGTCCCAGATCGGATTTTACGATTTTGGAGGAGGAATAGTTGTTCACGTCTCTGCCGGCATGGGCTCGTTGGCAGCTGCCTTGGTCCTCGGACGACGCAAATATTTCGGACCCGATATCACGCTTCCACATAATGTTCCTCTTGCAGTTATAGGAGCATCATTTCTATGGTTGGGTTGGTATGGATTTAACGCAGGCGGGGCATACGCGGCGGGGGGTTTGACCTTCAACACACTCCTTGTCACTCATATGGCATCTGCCACTTCTTCAATTACTTGGATTTTACTATCTTGGAAAACTGCTGGAAGGCCTTCCGTCATAGCTGGGATAAACGGTGCGATAGCCGGTTTAGCTGGGGTTACGGCAGCTTCAGGCTTTATCACGGTAAATAGCTCTATGGTCCTTGGCGCAGTAATAGGCATTGCATCTTTTCTTGCTATTAAGCTTATAAAGGAGAAATTAAAGATTGACGACGTGCTAGATGTAAGCTCAGTTCATGGAGTATCTGGCATTGTAGGAACCCTGGCAGTAGGAATACTAGCTTTCCAATCGATTAATCCAAACGGTCCTAATGGAATGTTGGCAGGCAATTTCAGTCAGATAGGTATACAAGCAGTGGGAATCGGAGCGGCTATATTGCTTTCTTTTGTTGGAACTTTTATCATTTTGAAGATAATCGACAAAACAATTGGCTTGCGAGTGAAAGAAATTGAGGAGGACGTGGGATTAGATATTTCGGGGCACGCAGAGAGGGCGTATACTAAATGAGGAAGGAATCAGCAAATATTCGTCTATATTTAATATCCAGCGTTATTATTCACGAGTGATTCTTTTGAAGAAGATAGAAGCCATAGTGCGACCAGAAAAGATATCTCGCCTAAAAAGCGAGCTTTTAAAGTTAGGCATTGGGGGCATGACATTGACTGATGTTTCAGGTTGGAGCAAGGGAAGAGAACTTCATCTGCAATGGAGAGGACAAAAAATTGCATATGATCTTGTCCCGAAGATCAAGATTGAAGTGGTAAGCTCAGATAGCTTTGCAGACAAGATAGTTGACTGTATTGTAAAAGAGGGTAAGACAGGTGACGGACAAGAAGGCGATGGGGTTATTTTCATAAGCAATGTAGATGAAGCGATAAATATTGCAACATCCGCTAAAGGGGAACAGGCAATATTCCATTCAAGTTGAGACAAGGAACCAAAGTTGTAACCAAGAGAAAATACATAAACAAGCCTATACTTGATGTGGTTTAATAAACTTGTATCCACCTTTTAAGTTCAGGCTTCTTTACCTTGCATTGGCTATAGGACTTTTTTTCCTTTCTTTTTATGTCGGAACAGTCGTTTGGATAAGTCCAGAGCACGCTGATAATATCCGCCAGGAGCTCGGACAAAGGAACAAGAATCTTGATCAACTCGGAATCTTTGCTAACAACCTATTCCCTAGTCTAGAAATGTTCATTCCTGCAGCAGGCTTGATAATAGGTGTGTATTCTGCGGTTTCCACCGGACTCGCGTTTAATGCCTTTGCACTGGCAAATCCTGCTTTGAAATCAATTTTTCCACTCAGTCTGTTAATTTCTCCTTTTGCAATAATGGAAATCCTTGCTTATTCTCTTGCCATGTCGAGGAGTGCTATAATTGCATACTATCTTGTGAGAAGACCAAGATCTTGGAAGCATTCGTGGAAAAACTATCTCGTACCAACAATTGTTGAAATAGCGATAGTAGTTTTAGTCCTTTATATTGGATCGGTAGTAGAATGGCAAAAGCTCTCACGGCCCCCATAAAGGTGGAAAATATCTTATGAATTTTTAAGAGGTATAACTATCGAAAATCGATTTCCAAAGCCAGGAGACGCTCAACATAAATAATAAAATTTACGTGCGATATTGGCTCACCCACATGGCACTCTTCTATTGGCATTCATTGATGAACAGCATTATACGTTTAATCGTGTTTGGAGGGATAGAAAGTGATGAGTAAACGCCAGACTTGTACAAAAGTCCATTCTGGCAGTTTTTAATTAGATCCAGTTTGCAGGAAATTGGGAAAAATGAAGAAATTGGCATAAACAAGTTAAATAAGCTCTACACCCCTACATTTATTGATGCGTGAGAGCTCGTCTCAAATCTTTATGACCGCGGTACTTTTAACCGTCCTTGCTTTTTCGATTTTCACTTACAGTCCTGTACCGGCTTCGTTCGCCTACGACTATAGTCCCTTTGGAGACGATAATGACGATGTAAACTCTGAGGACAGCAACAGCGATAGCGGGGACAATAGGAGAGACCGTGGCCACTCTGACGACAGTAACAATGATGGCGACGACCACTGGAGAAATCATGACGACTCTGACGACAATAATGGTGGTGAGGGAAAAACTTCGGATAGTATGGGTCAAACCAGTGAGTCCTATGGAACGTCTCCCGATGACACCCAATCTGGAGAATCTGCCTACCAAGAGGGGAACCCTAATTATGATACTATCGATCAAGGAGCGTCGAATAATATAGCTTCAAATTCGGACTCTGGCTCAGAGTTTTCAGACCCAATTAATTCTGTGGAAAACTCCCCTTACGGGTCAGCAAGCGTAGATACTCCGGAGTCTAATGGTTCTTCAAGTACTGACAACTCCACATCACAGTCTAGTGCTTATATCACTTCTGATCCAGCCCAACTCATTGGAGACAGTTCTATGTCGATTTATTCTATTTCCATGTCAAATTATTCCTCTAATCAGAATACCCAAAATCCCGTTGATGAAACGCTGGCTGCTGTAAGTGGCTCCCTAGATGCTTTACCGTCGAACGCTACGTCATCGGAGACTTCCACGGAAGGAAATTTAGTAGGTAATCAATCGTCGACTACTGCCAGTTCAAGTTTAGAGGGTAACGGCTCCTCCGTGGGATCACCAAGCGCATCAGTTTCAAATGATGCTTTGCTCAGTGGATTTGATAGATCATCCAATCACCCTCAAACGGCGATTTCCGGTTTGAAAACGACTGCCGTGAATTACGGAGGGGTTGACAGCTCGAACGATGCATCGGCTACTGTCTCACTTGATAAGTCTAGTTACACTACCCAAGATAGTCCGGAAATAAATATAATCGATCCAGATGCCAATTTGGATCCAAAAAGTATTGATACAGTTCATGTGAATATATCTTCTACAACTGACAAGACGGGCATTTCAATTACATTGGTAGAAACAGGACGTAGTACCGGAGTTTATGAAGGGCGCTTCTCATTCACTACTGAAATATCTTCTGCAACTTCGATTCAGATAGCTTCTAGGGATAAGGTTAGAGTATTGTATGTAGGTAATGACGGTACCGTATCAGAATCAATTGCACCTGTCACAAGTTCTTTACCTCCCATTAATAATCCTCCCCCGATAAACAATCTTCCAACCGCAACGACAAGTGAGTCAACGAATACGCCCTTAATAATTACAACAATACTTTCAGGTCCAACTACTGGAACGTCATCTCCAAGAGCCTCAAATGCCTCATCTTCTACTGCGTCTATTATATCAACTAGTTCAGCGATCTCCTTGGTCACTGCAAGAAGCGGAAATAAGACGATCGCAGTTCCTGACGAAGGGAATGTTACGTTAAGCTACACTAGTCTGCTATCGCAAGGCGAGTTGAACGCATTGCCCGTGAAGACGACATCAGAGCTTGCTGTAATGAACATAACTCAGGGTGCAAATCATAAACCCGGAAAACTTATGGCTTTAGACAATACACCATACA
>JAKEIK010000173.1 GCA_022545895.1 Nitrososphaeraceae archaeon
AAGAATTTAAATCGGACTAGGCTTACCACCAGCAATATAACTTATCTTTATACACGCCTTAATTTGCAGTCCTATCTTCAAGTTCTACAGTTTGCTCGAGCATGCTCTTATGAGATCTGATCATATTCTTAAGATGAGGATACTTCAAACTCAATATTTGGCAAGCAATAATACCCGCATTGTACGCAGAATCAATCCCTACTGTAGCAACAGGTACACCCGCTGGCATCTGTAACATGGAAAGCAAAGAATCGATGCCACCCAGATGATCACTGACCAAGGGTATTCCAATGACGGGTATGGAAGTGAGTGAAGCTATCATACCAGGTAAGTGAGCAGATCCACTTCCACAGGCGATGATCACCTCTATTCCGCTAGATTCGAGTTCGTCGATATACCTCAGTGTCTTTCTGGGTGCTCTATGTGCTGCAACTATCGAGACTGAGTATGGGATTTCAAATGAATCTAGTACCTCTTTAGTCTCTTTTATTTTATTGACCAGGTAAATAGAAGGAGCAGCTATTGAAACAATGGGCCTGTCTATATGTGGATGTTTATTTCGCAAATAGTCATGCTTGATAGTATGCGATTTACGGCTCGTCATGTTTATTACCTAAGACATTAACCCCAAGATTATAAGTGATTTGCTAGACTCAGACGACCTGATCAATAATCTGGGATTCACCACATCACAATCTCTGCATACTCAGTCACCTCACCAATTCGAATTTTCTAATCCACAGAAATTAGTTACCTTTGATTTATGCGTGACCCGATAAGCTAGAATAAAATAAGTCTTTCACCTTTGACATCGATATTCATCTTAAAAATATCATGCCATCAAATAAAATTTGTTTTCATGATATTTCCAGAACACAAGATATCCTCCATAGACAACAAAATTTACGATGTAGGGTATATGTTACCTTTGAACAAGATTATCAGAGCAGGTCATAAATTCCTATGATAGCGTATCAACGGTGTGGAGTATTGTTTAATAACTGCCAAATAAATCAAAGGATAGTATTGTTTTCCTCCTTTTCAGATACTTATACGTATTCAACTAGTGATGGGGAATGAAACGATCGTCTAGCATTTCCGGTCCTGACTCGAGTATTGAAAATCTTTCTAAACTCATTTCTTCTAAGGCGATATCACCAGTGGATCTTATTGAATACACATTTCAACAGATCCATAAGCTAAATCCAACCCTTAATGCATTCATAACAGTTTTGGAAGATTCGGCAAGAAAGGATGCCAAAGAGGCAGAGTCATTGATAAATCAAGGCAAATACAAAGGGCCTTTGCATGGAATTCCTGTTAGTCTCAAGGACCTGATTTATGTTAAGGGCGTACGGAGCACTAGCGGTTCGAAAATCCTGGCCGATTATGTCGCCGATTACGATTCGACGGTAGTAAAAAAACTGAGGGCCGCTGGAGCGATCATGGTTGGTACGAATAACACCCATGAATTTGCTTGTGGGATTACTAACATAAACCCTCATTATGGGTCTTCAAAGAACCCATGGGATATCAATAGGATGTCAGGCGGTTCAAGTGGTGGTTCGGCAGTAGCGGTAAGTGCGTTGATGTCTGCAGCCTCGATTGGAACGGATACTAGCGGTTCTATTCGCGTCCCTTCTTCTCTGTGTGGATTATTTGGGCTAAAGCCGACATATGGAAGAGTAAGCAAATATGGAGTTATGCAGTTGGCACCCTCAATTGATCATATTGGACCAATAACAAGAACTGCTTGGGATGCAGCAGCTGTTCTGAATGTTATTGCCGGCTACGACGAGCTTGACGCTTCAAGTATTGATTCATCTGTGCCTGATTATGTTGCACTCATTACAGAGAACAAAGAAAAAGCGACCAAATTTAAATTGGGAATACCAAAAGAGTTCTTCTTTGATCTGATAGATAGTAAGGTAATGGATATTTTTGAAGGATTCGTAAACAAGCTTCATGAGATCGGAATATCAACAAATACTGTTAATTTAGAGGAAACTGATAAAATATACGATACTTGGAGGGCATTCAGACTTGGAGAGTCTGCAGCTGTGCACAGTGAATGGATGAAGACTAGGCGCGAAGAATATGGAAGCGACGTTTTAGCTATGCTTGAAAAAGGATTAGAAATTACTGCAGTAGAGTATATTAAAGCACAAACTACTAGGCAAATTTTGAAATCTGCATTTTTAAAATCTATGAAAGGGTTCGATGGCTTGTTGGTCCCTACCTCTGGCATCACAGCGCCGTTATTGGACCAGAAGATGGTAGATGTGAATGGACGGAGTCTGGAAGTCTATCAAGTGCTAAGCAGGTTAACCACTGTTTTCGATGTTACGGGTTTGCCTGTCCTTAACGTTCCCGCTGGTTTAGTGGATGGCAAGCTGCCAGTGGGAGTTCAATTAGTCGGAAGACCATTCGATGAAGGATCTATTCTTAGCATGGCATACATTTATGAAAAATACCACAGAATTGCCCAAACTATGGTTCCGCCTATAGTCAAGGAGTCGGGAAGTGAATAATATAAAAATATGAGGTATACCATTATTGATAGATACCATGATAGGTTTCATTACTACTATAAATTCAGGCATGATTGATAGGACTGGGCGGTAAAAAATTGACCTCAAACAAGGTAAAAAAGATTCTGAATCCATTCCCAAATAGAGATTTCATAGAAGCGGCCAGAGATGAAATATTGGAGAAAGCCGAAAGAGATTACGAAAATTTCAAGAAGACCAATATAATTGAGTTCCCTCAATGGCTTTATGGTCCTCCAAAAGGTAATCTGTTTAGAGTAGAGGTAGAGGATTGTCCACGTTTTGGAGATACAGCATATCTTGAATTTGACTCTGCAAGAACTGCCTTTCTGAGTGTAGATATGCAGGTTGATTTCTGTGGACATAAAGGATACGTAGATGTGATGGGTTACGACCTGGGATTAACCTCATCGCCGATTAAATCTATCATGTACGTTTTACATACAATACGAAATGGAACAGACATCAAAGTAATCCATACAAGGGAAGGTCATCTTCCAGATCTTTCTGATGCTCCATACAATAAGATCTTGCGTAGTAAGATCATTGGTAACGGAGTTGGTATCGGAAATATTCCAGATGGTGGTTTAGGAAGGCTTCTGGTTAGGGGGGAGAAAAACTGGGATATAATAGATGATCTTTATCCGGTAGAGGGAGAGTACGTAATAGATAAAGCAGGTAAAGGAGCGTTTGGTCAGAGCAATTTACCATTACTTTTACGAAATCTTGGCATAACCCATCTAGTAGTTACTGGGGTAACAACTGATGTGTGTGTACATACGATAATGAGAGAAGCAAATGATTACGGTTACTGGTGCCTTCTTCTGAAAGACGGTACAAGCGCGACGGACTATCAAAATTATCTAGCAGCAATAAAACAGATCAAGATGCAGGGGGGCGTATTTGGTTGGGTCTCAGATTCACCAAGATTTGTAAAGGGAATCAAGTCTGCTTTCCCGCAAGGGAGCAACAAGAAGTAGCACCCCTGACTGTGGCAGTATTAGGTACTATCAGAGCGTTACGGCGAAATTTTTCACCGTGCCTGAAATTATTAACCTTATCTTTCTCCTCTGGTATAAGGTACTGCCAAGGCCGCTGGCGCTATACTTCTCTTGTAGGTGACTGCCAATATCGCAATGGGCAAAAGATAGGGTAGCATTAACAGGAATTGGAATGGTATTGTTGTACCTGTCGATTGTAGTCCCAATTGGAAGGCATTCACCATTCCGAAAATGAGGGCCCCTATTAGTATCCCGAGTGGCTTCCATCTTCCAAAAATTACAACAGCAAGTGCGATCCATCCCTGGCCTCCTGTGATATTCTCCGAGAAGGACCCGGTTATGACCAGTGAGAGGTACGCTCCACCCAACCCTGCAAAAGCACCACCTATTATTATTGCTAGATATCGTATCCGATAGACATTTACGCCGAGAGTATCAGCTTGCTTTGGATTCTCGCCCACAGTTCTGATTTTTAGACCGAGGTTGGTCTTAAATAGGAAAATATGAGTTACAGGAATCATTAGGAGAGCGAGATATATCATAGGATCATGATTGAATAAAACAGGTCCAGCAAATGGGATCTGACTGAGAAAAGGGATCTCTACAGGATTAAAAGAATGTATACTGGGAGCAATTGTTACAACGCCAAAAGAAAGTCTGTATAAAAGGGCAGCAAGCCCCACGCCCAACAACCAAACTGCTAGTCCAGCCGCGAGTTGATTTGTTCTTATAGATACGCTTAGGAAGGCCATCAATGCAGCTAATGCCGCCGCGCCTCCCATCGCCATCAATAATCCGACTACGATGTTACCAGTCAAGTATGTACCCATAAAACCAGAAAATGCGCCCAATAACATCATGCCTTCAACGCCAAGATTCAAGACCCCAGATCGTTCGGCTATGTTCTCTCCAAGTGCTGCAAAAAGTATAGGTATAGACATTCGTACGCCAGAAGCAAAAACTCCAACAATTAGTGCTTCTTCTATCACTAATATCTCACCCTTTACTCCATTTCGGGTGCCAACGTAAAAACAATTCGCCAATGAGGACAAAAACAAGAACTAAGGCTTGGAGAGTCTGAGCAAGAGCTACGGGAACGCCTAAGGTCCTATACATAACTTCTGAGCCAGCCAATAATGCTGAAAAAAAGAAAGCAACTATTGTGACTCCGACAGGGTTCTGCTTACCAAGCAGGGCTACGATCACAGCAATAAAACCATAACCTGGCGAGATCCCTTCAATGAGGCGATGCTGTACCCCTGAAACAAGAATAGCGCCAGCCATACCTGCTAGTCCTCCGCTTATGCCCATTGTTATGAGTATGCTCTTCGCTACGTTCATGCCTGAGTACCTCGCTGCTTTGATATTTGCCCCGACGCTTCGGATCTCAAATCCAATTTTTGTTTTAGACATCAACAAGAATACTCCGATCGCAGAACCCGCGGCAATGAGGATCCCGGCGCTGAGACGCGTGTTAGATAGCAAAATTGGTAGTTCTGACTGTGGAAAGATATTTGGACTGTAAGACAGGAAGCCTGGTGCCTTTAGGGGCCCGTGAAGCAGATATGAAATGAATAGAAGTGCAACAAAGTTGAGCAAAACGGTTACGATCACTTCGTTAACTCCGAGCTTCACCTTGAGGGCGGCAGGTATCATGCTAAACAAAGATCCAAAAGCGAATCCCGCTATAATTACGACGATGGGAGCTAGGATAGGAACAGCTCCTATGAACGACAGACCAGCCAGAAGTCCTCCAAGGGCACCAAAATACAACTGTCCTTCGGCACCTATATTCCATATTTTGCATTTGAAAGCTACAGCCACTGCCAGACCCAATATTAGTAAGGAGGTTGTTTTTACAAGAGTGTCTGCCAAGGCACGGACGCTCCCAAATGCACCTTTGATCATAATCTGATATGCATGAATTGGATCTACCCCGGCACTCGAAAGTATAATGCCACCAACTACAAAGGCCAAACCTCCTGTCAAGAAGGGGACCATTGATCTAAGGTTTATCTTGTTGATCAAGATACTGTGGGTTGGTAATGAAGTCATTTATCGTATCCCTCTATAACTTTGGTTGAATCTACGGTATCTTTTTTGCCACCCATCAATAGTCCAATTTCGTCAATGTTAGCGTACTCACGATCAAATGTTCCCATTATTTTACCTTCATATAACACCGCTATCCTGTCACTAATCTCCAAAATCTCATCTAAATCTAACGATATTAAGAGAACTCCCACTCCGTTATCGGCCTGCTTCAAAAGCTGCTTGTGGACATACTCTGTCGCACCTATATCAAGTCCGCGAGTGGGATTATGTGCAATTAGAACCTTAGGATTCCTGGAAAGCTCCCTGCCCAAGACGATTTTTTGTAAGTTTCCCCCAGACATTGACCTAACTGGAGAATTTATGCCCGGTACTCCCCTAATATCGAAATCCATAATTATTTTCTCAGCAAATTTATTGATGTCTGAATATTTCAAAAATAGTCTCCCAGAATACGGTTCGGAGGAATATCTGTCAAGAACCAAATTTTCCGCGAGCGAATATTCCAATATAAGTCCAGTATCCATTCTGTCTTCAGGAATGTAGGCCAAACCATTCTCTCTTATACTGTGAGGTGACTGATTGGTAATATCGCGTCCGTCCATGATGACCTGTCCGTTTATGGCCTTTCTAAGACCTGATATGACCTCCGCAAGCTCACTCTGTCCGTTACCATCCACTCCGGCGATTCCCAATATCTCACCTCCAGCTAACTCCATCGATAAATCTTTTAGGAATACAATTTTTGAATTGTTTAATGCAGAAATATTCTTAATTTCCATTACTAGCTTACCGCTCTTTTTTGCTCTTGAGTGCTCGGCATGTCGTGTAATTGTCCGTCCTATCATTAGTTGGGCCAGGCTGGACTCATTGGTATCAGAAGTTCTAAATGTTCCTAATGACTTACCGTTCCTCAAAACAGTAACTCTAGTGCTAACAGCCATAACTTCCTGCAGCTTGTGAGTAATAAAGATTATCGATAATCCTTGGGCGACCATAGATTGAAGGGTCTCAAATAATGACTTCTCTTCTTGTGGAGTGAGCATAGAAGTGGGCTCATCTAAAATAAGAATATCAATGTCACGATAAAGAGCCTTTAATATTTCCACACGCTGTTGTTCCCCTACCGAAAGATTACCTACAATTGCTCTTGGATCGACTTTTAGGCCATATTTTTTTGATAACTCTATGATCTTGTCTTCAGCGCTGCTAATATCCAGAAAAACTGGCCTTTTGGGTTTTAGCCCAACAATTATGTTTTCCACAACCGTATGGGAGAGCGTCAATAGGAAATGCTGATGGACCATAGCTATCCCCAATTCGATGGCATCCAATGGAGATTTGAGATTGACGCGGTTTCCCTTGACTAGAATCTCTCCGGTTACAGGTTTATACAGACCATATAGAACACTCATCAATGTAGACTTACCGGCGCCATTTTCGCCTAAAAGCGCATGTATTTCGCCTTTGATTAGATCAAACTTTACATTATCATTTGCAACTAGATCACCAAACTTACACGTTATGCCATTCAATAGCACAATCGGTGATGTGTTGCTTTGTTCCATAGCCTTACTTCTCTATCAATGTGATACAATTATTGGAATCAAGCCGATAGGCGTATGCCAAAGCAATATCTAATATGATTGGAGATTCAAAAGAAAAAAATTAAGGTGTTGCTTCATGCCGCTCTGGAACTAATATCTTTTTATCTATTACGTCCTGAGTCAACTGTACCAATTTTGCTTTCACGTCGGCTGGGACCTTACTGTCCAAACTGTGAAATGATGCTAGGTAAACAATTCCGGGACCAGGGCCACCCTTGACAGTCTCTAGACCTGGCTTGTAAACTTGTCCACTAAAGTTCCCGTTTTGAACCATCTTAATTGACTCATCGAATCCCTTTTCGATATCAAGTACGAAAGAGCTCAGCACAGTATCAGGTGCCAATTTGTTCTGATCTGCCACCACACCCAAGGCGTAAACGCCCTTTTCATGTGCCGCTTGAATTACTCCTTGACCAGAAAGATCGGCTACATGGATTAGAAAGTCGGCACCAGTGCTTATTAGAGATAACCCGGCTTCCTTCCCCTTGGCAGGATTTTGAAAGTCATCAATAAACACGCATGTTATCTTGACATTGGGATTTACCAATTTGGCCCCTTGCTTGAACCCCTCAAAGATGTTGATTATGTTAGGATATGCCTTTCCCCCAACGCAGCCCAAAGAATTACTCTTTGTCATCAGGCCTGCTAAGGCTCCTAACAAAAATGAACCCTCTTGCTGCATTGGAAATATGGATGCTACATTAGTAGAGTTAGTGAGTCCTGTAAATACAACGAATTTAGTATTTGGATAGTCTTTAGCCACTTTCAATGCGGGGTCACCCCATTCAAATCCATGAGCAAAGATAATGTCGGCGCCGGCGTCTGCGGCATCCCTTAGAGTAGGTTCGATGTCAGGTATGGCGATGTTTTCCTGAGTAGTGAGCTGTAATCCGTATTTTTCTTTCAGAACCTGTGATGCGTTATACGCTGAGGCTCCCCATCCACCATCGCTGAACAAGGCATCTGTTACCAATGCGACCTTGAGAGGCTTATTCTCTTGGGCATAACTGGGCATGAGTACTTGGGCCGGATTTGCTAAACTAATACCTGCAACCAAACTTACTGAAACTGTCAGCGCGAAGAGTATACGCGAAATCACTTTCGTATCGACTCTGGTCATTATCTTATTTCTTTTATGCCATCGTATTATAGTTTGTGGGAACTGGTTTTCATATTTATGATATATCACAAAAAATAATTCCTTGGTCAGGAGCATTTTTCTTTAGCATTTCGGTGGATAAAGAGAAACTACCTTAGCTACAGCTTAATGGGCATGTATTCTTAAATATTTGAAGGTGTTGCAAATACCTAATAGGAGTAACGAATATTGCAAAGTACTGGCATTTTTCACGTTCTGGTAAAGTCAAATTATTATAGAGATTCGCTTAATCTGTTGAAAATCTCTGATATAATGAAACGGCACAGCAGCGGTATTATGGAAGCAGTTGTGATTATGGGGACAAAGACCAATAAAGCGGTACTTGTAAAACTTGGTTTTCCAAGTTCAAAAATCAACCAAGCAACCGAGTCTGATCTGATTGTAGCTATTAAGGCAGAGGACAAGGGATCTATCGATTCTGCCCTTATAAAGTTGGAAGAATTGCTTCATTCTGATGGAAGTTCCGATACAAGCGCCTCATCTTCTGAGAGCTCTACTGACCTGGATTCTGTACTGGTCTCTAAGTCTATTAACGCCAATTTGGCATTAATCTCAATCCCAGGTGAGTATGTGAAAGATCTCTCACTAAAACTAAGCAACGAGGGGATCCACCAGCAAATTTTCAGTGACCATGTCCCTCTTGATGACGAGTTAATAATAAAAAAGTATGCAGCGAAAAAAGGGGTCTTGGTCTTAGGTCCCGGCGCCGGGACCTCTATCATAAATGGGAAGGGGATAGGATTTTCAAATGTTTTGCGCCCAGGCCCTGTAGGAATAATTGCAGCAGCTGGAACTGGTCTTCAAGAGGTTTCTAGCCTCTTAGATCAATGCGATATTGGAGTAAAATATGGTCTTGGTGTGGGAGCAAACGATCCTAAAGAGAAGATAGGTGGGTTAATGATGTTGGAATCACTAAAGGTGTTGGAAGAACTTCCAGATATTGAAATCATGGCAATAGTTTCCAAACCTCCATCTCTCCACGTCAAGAACATGATAATCGACTACATAGTAAAACATGGTAAGAAAAAGTACGTGCTAGCTTTCATAGGTGCGGGCCATGACGGCTCTCTCCCAAATTCGATAAGGTCCAAAATAGTTCAGGTGAATACACTTGCTTCAGCTGTATTTGCAATTGCAAGTCTGACTAGCAATCAACTGTATAATCAATCATTGGTCCGCCTTCAGTTGAAACCTGAAATTCTGCAAAATGCAGTAGCAAAAGAATGGAGAGGACTTGGAGAGCAACAGAAGTATATTAGAGCGTTATATACGGGAGGAACATTTGCCTACGAAACGCAAGTAATTTTGAATGGCGTATTAAAGGACCTCTACTCTAATGCCCCTACGGGAGGAACAAAAAAATTGCCTTCCGCTTCAAAGAGTAAAAAACATTCTATTCTAGACTTGGGAGAAGAAGAATTCACTCAAGGGCGTCCTCACCCCATGATCGATCCAACAATTAGAAGGTTAAGACTGGTCGAGGAATCACAAGATCCTGAAGTGGGTGTCATTTTGATGGATTTTGTATTGGGATATGGTTCCAATCCAGATCCAGTCGGAGCAGTGTTAAATGAAATCGTGCAAGTGAAAGCAAATGCAAGAAAGAGCGGTAGGTATTTGAGCATTGTTACTCATGTTTGTGGCACGAAGAGAGATCCCCAGGGATACGATGAAAGCATTAGGAAACTGGAAAATGCTGGAGCATTAGTCTTCCCAACCAATGCTTTGGCAGCAATTGCCTCCGCGCAAATAATATCTAGAGGGAAACTTGATCTCGATAGGATTTATTCTCGTTGTTTCATGGAGAGAATGGGTTGAATGGCTAAAGGGAGAAATTTACTGAATACGGAATTACAGGTGATTAATATAGGACTTGATTTATTCTATCACTCTCTTCTCACTCAGAACGTAACAGCAGTTCAAGTTGACTGGAAACCTAGACCTAAATTGGATCCGAAGTTGGAACTCATACTTTCCAAAATTTTGTAGGGGTAATCTTATTTATCAGATTACAAAACTAGCAATCCTAAGATAAAAAAGAATACTTTTGAAGGTAACTGGATAGGAAGCCTTTTTGCCGAACATATCTTGACTGGTCAGACCAGTATAAGAGGGCATATGGTAAGCGTCTTTGATAGCTCAGCGAATATCAAGACTGTAGACAATCGACTATTCGTAATTACGAACAATATAGTACGTTCACCTATCACCTTAAACGTTATTCAAGTCGGTGCCCCACAAAGTTTTAAGAAATTCATGAAATTTGGTTCAATTATAAGAGAACGCCGTGACCAAATTATGATTGAAAATGATGTAACTATAGGAGTAAGAAAATCGAGCTTATTTGAGAACAATCTGGGATTTATAACAATGAGATCTTTATCGAAATTTCGTGACAAGTTTGATTCCATTTTTCCTTCAATGATCAAATTGGTAAGGCCAGGCTGTCTCCTTTCACCAGACATAACTACAAGGGGATTGCTTCCAGAGCAAATAAGGGCTACAAATATTAACAGTAAAAAAACTGACGATGATGCAGCATTTGCAAAATTTATGGCCCGAACTCTAGGCAAACTATGTGGTAGAGGGCCAGGGTATACTCCGGCTGGAGATGATTTTATTTCAGGATTTCTAATGATGTTCAATTGGTGTGCAAAGTGCCTAGAATTTGAGAGAATAATTTTACCTGGAAAGTATTCGACAATGACATCATGGACGAGCTATAAATTAATGGAGTATAGTCAAGAATGCCTATGCGATGAAGAAATCCAAGCGATGGTAAACTCGGTGGCTCTTGGAAGAGCAAATGAATACTCGAAGAAGATGATTCCGCTCAGCTCTCGTGGACATACTTCGGGTATAGATCTTGTAACAGGAATGACATTCGCTCTTTACACCCTAATTGATAGAAATTTTGGAATAAACTCATTACATAAACTTGAATTACCTTCATGTACTTAATGAATTAATGAATTTAAATTGATATTCGTGCTTGATTTGGGTTCTGGCTCGGTTTCAATTGGCTTGTTTTGTTTTAGCTGTACATGCCAGAATTTTCTAATTTTATGAATTATGAAAAAGTTGCCAACATTCGTTAAACATGCTTAAATATTTGTGGCACATCAAATAGACTTTGACTCGCGTAAACCCAGACGTTATTGTAGTTGCTCTTGGAGGAAATGCCTTAATGCGAGAAAACGAAAGTGGAACCTTTGAACAGCAATGCGACCACATTAGGGGAGTATCCGGACAAATTGTGGATCTACTCAAGAAGGGATACAAGATAGTTTTGACACATGGTAACGGGCCCCAGGTGGGTGCCAGTCTATTAAGACACAGATTGGCAAATGGTATCTATCCTGCATTACCGTTGCACGCCTGTAATGCAGAAACGCAGGGAGTAATTGGTTATATGATCGAACAGACATTGCAAGATGAGATCGATAAAAGGGGCATGGAGATGCAAGTAACTACTGTTCTTACCAGGGTGCTAGTCAATGAAAACGATCCTGCATTTCAAAATCCTAGCAAGCCAGTCGGGAGGGTTTTTCATGAATGGGAAGAGCAGGAATGGATGGATACATTGGTAAAAGATAGCAACTATTTCATGATCAAGAAAGTTCGTGCTGGAAACGGTTATAGACTTGCTGTTCCTTCCCCCGACCCGCTATTGATAGTAGAGCATAAAGCAATCGAATCTCTAATTCAAGCAGGTTTTCTTGTTATCGCATGTGGAGGGGGTGGCATACCAGTTATAGAAAAAAATGGCACCAAAATTGGAGTTAATGCTGTGATTGATAAAGACTTGGCGACGGCACGGTTGGCTACTCTTATTGGTGCTACAAAGCTAGTAATTCTAACTAATATAGATGGAGTTTACGAAAATTATGGAAAGGAAGATCAAAAGTTGATGACTACTATCAGGATGAAGGATCTGGAGGGCTTCGATAAAAATTTACTTGGCGAGGGAAGCATGGCACCAAAAGTTAAAGCTGCGACTTTATTCATTAAAAACGGTGGTAAGGAATCAATAATAGCACACCTTGACAAGCTCACCGATGCTGTGGCTGGCTCTACTGGAACTCACATTCTACCATGATAAATATCATGATTCAATTTAAGGGGAG
>JAKEIK010000018.1 GCA_022545895.1 Nitrososphaeraceae archaeon
CTTTTGTTGCAAGCACTCTCGACACCTCTGGAAAAACGGCATCATAGCATATAACAACACCCAACTTGAATTTGCCAAGATTGAAAACTTCTGCTTTAATGCCAGGTTTTACATCTTTCCGTTGTAATCCGAAAGGATGAATTTTGAGTTGCCTGCCGATTAATTTACCTTTTTTTGATATAATTGGACATGATACATAAATTTCATCGTCAATCCTTTCCAAAAAAGCTCCAGGTATTATGAATACAGTTTTCTGTTTTGCCACATCAAGAATAGTCGCAAATTCTTTTTCAAAATCATTTACCACATTAGGATACCATAGTTCAGGAAAACAGATGATATCAGAATTATCAATTCGTTGACTATTGACAATTCTCTGAAAATATTCTAATGCCTTCTTTTTGGATTGGTATAATCTGGACTGTATTAGTAGGACTTTAATCATACTGATACATGATTAATTAATTAATTCTCCCTATACAAACTATGTCTTTATTTCTCCTCGAAAGAAGATTGCCTAGGTTACTTTGGTTAAAACCTTTTATCTCATCGAATTATTATCAAACCCATGTCGGAAGACCATATTCAACGATTAAGGGACAAACAAAAAGAACTAGATAACCAGCTCAGTGAATATCTGAGCAAAACGAAACACAGTTGGGATGAAAGCCTCAGAATAGGTCAAGAGCAGTATCGAGCGTTTCTAACTGGTCAAATCGAAGTGGTCCAAAGCCAAATGAGGTCAGCAATTAGGTCAGGTAACGATATGATGATTACAATGTACAAAATGATGCTTGATGCCTATTTTCAAATGCTAGGACTAAAATATTGATTTTACGCCATTTAAATAGATTGGAATTTCTTATTATTAGTCATGGTAGCACCTATTAATTTCCCCAAACTTAGTTTATTAAATATTTTAATTGCTACAACTAAATTTGCTGGAGAAAAATAATTACATTAAGTGCCATAATGCAGTTACTACGTATCACTGCAGTGCAGCGAATAACTGTAGATTGGATATATCATCTTACAGAATTTCGTAATCAATACGTTGTTAGATCTATTCACTTCGTCTTAATTTCACTTATCCTATTCAATAACCTTACACCGTGATCATTATCAAAAAGGCTGCAACAGGTTTTTTGATTACCAATTGAACGAATTTAGTCAGTATTCCCAGTAGAGATATAGGGGTACAAAAGCAGATAGTAAATGTATGGGAAGGAATCCTAAAGATGAAGAAGTTACGTCTGTAATAAGTAGGAACATAAATTCTGGTCATGAGAAGGAATATGACGATTGGCTTCGACGTTATTTGGCATTTGAAAGAAACGCTCCTGGCTACCTCGGAACAACAATAATTTTGCCTGGAGGCACTGCCTCAACTTTGCGGTATATTATCAATCGGTTCACAGATAAGGCCCATATGGTTGCATGGGAGAATTCCCAAGATGCGCAAAATCTATTAGGTGAGGTCAATCATTACTCCACACGATATTATGAGAAAGCTACTGGTTTAGAAACTTGGTTCACTTTGCCAGACTTGAAGAGAACTTTACTCGCTCCTCCTAGATGGAAAATGGCTATTGTCGTATTCGTTACAGCATATGCGATTAGCTCAATATCACGATCTATTCTTGATCCATTTCTAGGACACTGGCATATACTGGCCAACAGCGCAATTTATAGTGGCGTGTTAGTGGTTATGCTGACTTATTTTGCAATGCCCTTACTGACTAAATTACTTAGACAGTGGTTATACCCAAGCCAGGTAAGATATCTGCAGAGTTAACCTACGATGTATCTAAGGTAATATCTATCATTATTTTGCTATTAGTAACGCAGAACATCACGAAAAATGTATGTTAAGTAAAGGTCCTTCTGCTTACCACATGGTTTGTGCTTTGTGTACTTTATGTTCCAACATTTAGCCATTGACTCCTGTTTGTCTAAGTCATAATTCCTTTTGTTAGGGCTAATTCTGTGTGTCTAAAATAATATAATAAGGTCTGTCATCATACTTCGGTATGACTATTATGGTCAGGTGTAAAGATTGTGGGAACGAATTTCAGTCTCAGCTCCATGTGGAAAATGACTCATTTGAAAATCCTGCGAACAGATTAGCCGGCATTACCGATCGCTGTCCGAAATGTGGTAAGATACTTGTGAGATAATCAAAAATATTTCTTCAACAATAGCGTTGTCGTAAGGATTAAACCCGTTTATCATGTCTAGTTAACAAATAGTTGATTCTGCATTTAATTTCTAAGTATTGGAGATATCAACGACAAAATTAAAGCTAACAGCATCCATAAATAAATCACATTCCGATCTATCTTTTGAAAATATACATTCGCTATATATCATCTTCAAAGAATGGTCTAAAAGGCACATCAAAACCTGGAGAATTGTTTGTAAATTGCTTTATTGCGATCATCCTGCAGATTTTATCTTGAAACTCCGAATGTTCGACGATCTTTGTTTTGCAGATAGGACAAACGGTTCTAGGATTCAAGAGACGATGATTATATCTGTCTATAAACAAAGTTATAAGGATATTAAAAATTTTGTTTCCTTGTACTTCGAAACCGGTAATGAAGCAAATGCCTTCAGATTTACTTAGTAGACTAATAAAATAGGAATTAATGCACTCCTGAAGAAAGGCTTGAATTTTTAGAAAGCAAGAAGGATAGAAGCAGGTAGGAAAAAAGTCTACTTTCCCAGCTGTTTGTGTGTTGGTGATTAATTTCCAGACATTATCTGGCCCCTGATGGCCCCTTTCGGATAGATTTCAGTATGTGCATTTACATATGCTTGTCCGTTCCTCATTACTATCAGCAAGTCAGAGAGTTCTCTTCCTTTCAAAGGACCTTGCAAATCATCTTTTGTTATAGTCCCAGTTAATTGTATTTCTGGATTATCAGGATTTTTCGCCGATTTTGAGTTTGATAAATTAACTAAGACATCACCATTTTGTCCAAAAGTGCCATTGTGTAAATGTGCCTGAATTATTTTCTTTAGCCCGGTAAGATTGACCCAATAAGATATCTCTGAATCGTTCTCATTAACCTGAAATTTTGCTGATCCATTGGCTATTGATTTTGTAGGAGGAACTTCATTTTTTCCGGATAATGTCGCAGAAAATGTATGTGCTTTCTGTGCTTGAACGGTTGCTGAGTTTAGAATCATAGCAACGATGCCCAGTAATAGGACAGTGGCAATAATGGATTTAGAACATGTATTCTTTTGTGACATAACTTATTTTAGAGTGGCATTCAATAATAAACTAACTCTGTAACCCAAGAAATTAACAAGAACTTGGAACATTTTTTTCAGATCTGATATAGCTTGGCAAGTAAATTAACAATGGAGCA
>JAKEIK010000174.1 GCA_022545895.1 Nitrososphaeraceae archaeon
AACAGCAGTAAATAATTCTTTATTTTTTACCTAGTCGTTATGCACCTTTTGTCATGGTTCACGTCATATGTTTTGAATTTTCTGTCCAAAAAAACTAAAATTTGTTGCTTTGTTTTGATATCGTAAATCGAGATATCTTTACCTAAAAAAGTACTAAATGTAAGTACAATTTTTATGTTACTATTTTGGTAATGTTCTATAGAAGCGTCGGCATTTTACAATACTAACTCCTTCTTACAAGTACAATTCGAAATACAAGCCTAGGAACCCATTAATTTATGGGGTTGGTCGAATGGGTCTTGTTCACAATATGGATCCAGTAGATTAAACAAGTTAGTACAGGTTCGGTGGGACGAGTGTAGAATCTCACGCTAGTCGAACTGTAGAGGAGATAGTCTACCGATGTCAGATATCTAGCATCGTATCTGTACTTATTCGGCTAAGTATCTGGTCTAGAGATGGGGTCCAAGAGTGGATTAATTAGATGCTTGTATCACATTGTATATATTCTGACAAATATACATATTGTTGCCCTTGAATGAATTAAGGTATTTCAGGTTTATCACAATTAGGCTAGAATTACCGTTACTTTTACTGAATATAGGTAGTGCCAATAATGGTCAATACTACTCCTCTGAGTTGGTATCAATCAATAATTAAGATGCTCACTACACTAAGTTCTTTACCAAAAGTGTCTTCAGTTTCCTGCAATGTAGTTTTGTGCCTGATTATCCTGTTTTCATTTTCACCAGGTCGCCTGTTAGGGTATGTATATGCGTACGACAACAGCGATGTCGGTTCTAAGTTAAATGAGTTTAATTTTGCCGTTGCTGGAGATTTTGGCTGCGGTGATGAAGCGAAAAAAACTATAGAAGCCATGGTGAGTAAGAAACCAGAAGTAGTATTAGCGTTGGGTGATCTGGCATATAAAAAGAAACCAGACTGTTGGTTTAATATGATCTCCCCATTAGAGAACATTAGCAATTTCAAGATTTCTTTTGGAGAACATGACGTTTCCCGGGGTAATGTTACTTATAACCAATATCTAAAACATTTTAATCTTACCAAACCCTATTATTCGTATGATTACAAAAATGTTCATTTCATAGCAATGGCAACAGCAAAAAATACATTAATCCCATATAATGATACCTCGGATCAGTATCAATTTATAAAAAGAGACCTTATGGAAGTAAGTAAAAACAAGAACATTGATTGGACGATTGTTTATTCATTTAGGCCATTTTATTCTTCAAATTCTACTCATCCTGGTTTGGACGAACTCCAGGATTTATATCATCCTCTATTTGATAAATACCATGTAGACCTTATACTCCAGGCTCATAATCACAATTATCAACGTACATATCCTCTCTCATACAATACTACCAGACAATACACTCCAATAATAACGGATAAAAATACTGAATCATATAATAATATTGTAAATGGACAAATATTTATTACAGTAGGTACTGGCGGGGAAGAGTTTTATAATTTCACAGGCAAGGCACCTTACGTAGTAGAACAACTACTGCTACATGGTTTTTTAAATGTGGATGTCACAGATAATGGATCAAAATTATCGCTTACATTTTATGAAAACACAGGCATGGCTCTGGATCATTTTACTATTTCAAAGACAAAGAGATGATGAGTTGTATGCTTGGATCGATTATTGTTTTGGTATTTGAAAACCAATTATGCATAAGCGGTGTTTTCTTGATATGACTTTATTTTCGAATCTAATTTTATTTTTATTATTTTTGTGTTTACTATTATATTTATTCAACATTTCGATTTTACAATTAATACAAGTTTCTAATGGATTCTCATCTGATTCTATATTACAAATGTCCAGCAAGAAGGATCCATTTGCGAGTAAACCGTCTGTCGATTTCAATTCATCAAAGACTTTACGTATGGCAGTATTCGGTGATATTGATTATAATCCTGGATTAACTGCTCAGTTGGACATAGCAAAAGAATACAATGTTCAGGCATTGATTATACCAGGAGACTATGCATTCAACTTTGCGAGAGTCCAAGCGTACTTTGGTTGCAACCCTTCTTTCGCCATATATGGAGGATAGGTAAAACATGGAGGTTACATTTTTGCTAATTCAACAAATTCCCATAAATGAACTAGTAGAGATCCTTCTTTATGCGGCTGGTGCTGCATTTTCCCTTATTTTGGTATCATTATCGATTTCTGCATATACAAAAAGTGATATGAAGA
>JAKEIK010000175.1 GCA_022545895.1 Nitrososphaeraceae archaeon
ATTGAAAACTAAAATACAATCATTGTGTATGGATATGATGTTTGAAGAATGGCATTTACACAGATGTGAAACGTGTGATGATTATTATCGACATGATGATTACAAATGTAAGTATTTTACGAACTGCGCAGGTGTGATAAACATCAAGTTCGTCAAAAAATCATAGTGAGGTGTTGATTTGAACAACCTGTCTCCCCAAAATCATTCGAAAATAATATCGTACATCGTTTTCGCTACGATCATTACGACATGTACGAGTCTCATATGTACAATGTCGGCGGATACAAACGCAGCCAGCGAACCTATAAAATTAGGGGTCAAAGTTTGGGCTCCTGACTTTTTCTCTTACTTGGCACAGGAAAAGGGATTTTTTGAAAAGAACAAAGTCAATGTAGAATTGACATTAGTGCAAGACTACCAACAAATTCTCAATAATTATAGCAACGGAGACTTTGACGGCATGATTCCAGTTTACTCTGATCTGATTTATCAAAATTCCCAGGGCATAGATTCAAGAGTCGTTTATGCGGTTGATTTGTCAAACACAGGTGACGTTATAATTGGGAATTTGAATAATAGTATCACCAATGCCACTTTAGCAGACGTAAAAGGAAAAATAATTAGTGTAGAGGGAATTAACAGTTTTTCGCACCTATTTGTGCTTAAATCACTCGAAAAAGTAGGGTTAGGAGAGGGAGACGTAGGGATTGCTACAGTACCTGCTCAGAACGTTACTCAAGAACTGGAAAAGGGAACAATTGTTGCAGGACATATCTATCAACCATATACAACAGAAGCCTTGAAGAAAGGATACAAAATCTTGTTTGCTGCTGGAACGATTCCAGGAGTTATAACAGATGTGCTTGCATTCCGCTCAGACATTATAGAGCAACGACCACAAGAGATTCAGGGTATAATAAAATCGATTATTGAGGCACAAACTTACTACGAGAACAATAAAGAGGAATCTTTGAAAATAATGTCCAACAGATCAGGGATAGGTGAACAAGAGATAAAGAACGGGCTTGAAAGTGTCACGTTACCTTCACTAAAAGAGAACGTCTTTGATTTGATGGATAGTAAATCAAATAAACCGACTTCATTATATACTTCTGGGAAATATATTTCTGAATTTTTCTTGAACAGGGGTCAGATGGACGGCTATCCTGACTTTAGCCAAATTGTGGATTCAGACTTTGTCAATGCGCTATACCAAGGAGAAAACAAACATAAGTGATATTGCATTTGGGAAGTCTATCTTTTCATCGAATTCAAAGCATATGCGTATTCCGTAAGCGTTTAATTTGTCTCCGAGAGAATCGATGATTTCTTCAAGTAGATTGCAATCAAAAATCTAATAGGTCTGCTTTAGATAAAATCAAAAATAAAAAGGAACTTACGCAGCCGCGAAAGTCTTTTCCAAAAATAAAATTGTATCTTTCATCCCCAAGTGAAGAATTATTGACTTGCACGAAGCGGCCTACTTATTAGCCTTGGAGACCATTATTACATGATGACACACGTAGCAAAGATAATAGAAATTATCGGGAGTTCAGAGAAAGGATGGAGTGAAGCAGCGCAAGAAGCACTCGACGAAGCCAAAAAGACCATCAAAGGAATCACTGGACTAGAAGTAGAGGATATTACTGCAAAGGTAGACCCAAACACTGGCAATATTACTCAATACCGGGTATCAGTCAAGATAGCATTCGGGGTTGAACATTCCTAAACTCCGAGATCAACTTATCCCTTCTTTTTTGTACATTCTTGCTTCTGTTAGTTTAAAGAGTGATCACAAAGAGGTTTAAAATTATTCCACATATGGGCAGTCAAATGGTAAAGATATTTCGGGAAAAATAAACAACAATAAAGTTTATTTAGCTGAAATGATTGTGATGTTATGATATAGTATAAAATTTATATAAAATGGCAGAGTATAGATCAAATTACGTAACATATTAACTTTTGTTGACAAAATCACTTATAAGATCGAGACACAATTGTAATATTTTACAATAGATTGTTATTTACATCTGGATTTGTTGAGTTTTGGTACTTTCAAGAAGGGGACTTCTTATGCCATACGATGGAGTGATCCTGGATTCGGAAGTACTTTTAAAGAATAGGTCATATCATGACCGCACACAGTTTATTATATGTGATTTGTGTCTTTGGTGTGCCTCTTCCATACCTGGCGAAAACCTGATTCTCAGATGCCCTATATGTCTTGATAATAAGATACGAGTTATGCCGATTTCATTCGATGAATATTACAATTTGAATAATAATAATCCACGGTCTGGGACCAACCAAGAAATGGAAACCATAAGGGAGAATTATGATATCAAAGATTTTGAAGAGGTGATTCTATAATATTATGAACAATATATAGAGTGCTCATTTTCATCTCATTAACATGTAAAGGAATGCAAGCTTGTTCGACATTTTTGTATGTATGAATTATCGCAACGCCTCTTCCTTCTTTTCAAATCCGAAATAGCAACCATAGCACATTTCCTTCCCGTAAATTACTCCTCTGTTACCACATTTGGTACATAACTTTTGATTGTCAATGGTTGAATCCAGTGATTTAGCTTTTTGAATGCATTTTCCACATATTGGAGCTTCAAGGTTGAAGCTAGACAGAAAAGCAGACCCGCACTGGAAACATCTAAAACTGTACATCTTGCCTTTTGGCTTCCAGCGTCTAAAAATGCTCATAGCGATTACCATCATCCTCCTCCGACTCGTGTCATTTTAGAACCACAATTTGGACAGGAAGTTTCTCTGTGTTCAATTCCGCAACTCATGCAGTAATACTTTAGTGGTTGATACCCCGTTTGTGTAGGCGAAAAGGCATTAAACATATGTCTTATATCAGTAATACCCATTTTTTTCATAATGTATCTGGCTCTTAGCCAATCAATCATAATTATCACAATGAACATGGCCAGAAGTGATACAGGAAATGGAAGAACAAAGGAAATAGCCAAGCCCATCCCCATGTATATTCCCATCCACATGAACATGTTTCCCATATAAGACCTGTTATTTACGTAGGGATTCGACATGTTGTATAATACCCGTAGCCAGAATAAGACTCTTAATTAACAAGGTTATTGTGGGAATCATAACCAAGCGAACTTAGTTAATCTATACTTATTAGTAGTAAGTATTTGGATCGCAGTATGGCCGAAGCGAAATCTAGCCATTGCTGACCAATAAACATATGCTATCTCTGTAATTTGTTAAAATGAAAATCCAATTAATATTCACCAAGTGATAAATGTTTAAAGAGTGGTATTATCTGTCATCTGAGGTTACTAGTCAGGATTGACTATTTCTTCGGCTCAGACATCACCAGCACCTTATACGCCCCGCCTATAGTGGAGCTAGGTCTTTCTTCCACGTTGCTGAAGTGACTCGCCAGTCGCCTGGAATCTGTCTTGTAGTCGAAGAACACGTCAGCGAGTACGATGTACGACTTTGGCGTCATCCACCGTGCCAGTCTCTGATACGCGTCAAAACGCTTCCTTCCAAAGTTGTGGAAGACGAGATTGGAGACAAAAAGGTTGAATTTCCCTTTGCTGTAGTCCGACGAAAAGACATCCTCTTTCTGAAACCATATTCTCTCCGAGAATTCTAGAATCACTGCATTATTCTTCGCCTTTGTCAGACTCGAGCCCTTTAGGCTCGCGTGCTCGAACGTATCAATCCCTGTAATCTTCGCCTTTGGGTAGTATTCAGCGCAGACGCATGAAAGGAATCCAAGCCCACAACCTACATCGAGTATTTTCAGTTTGTCGTCCCGAGCGAAGGGCAGGTCGCCAAAGACTTCCGTGAATAGGATGTGGACCTTTTCCCTTATCTTATCTGAACCGCGGTGCGTTGAGTGATGATATGTCCCGAAATCTGCGATTTTCTTCCACTCAGAAATCGTAGTGCGTGGCATTTGATTCATTTTGTAGATGTCCTTAAGTTTATAAAATATTCTCTTTCAAAGACAAGACTTACCTTCTGTGTTTTTTTTACTTGGCGTAGATTTTGTCCAACTCGTTGTAATCTATCTTCAGCCTTTCGGAATCCTTCTCTATTCTTTCAAACAATCCACCTTGGGCATTGGATGTTGATACCATTACTATAAATGGAATTGATTTAACAATATAGCGCTCATTAACATACCTGACGTCTTCCTGTTCCGATTTTCTGAAGAAATCAGCTTCGTCAAGTAGCTGATGTACTGAGCGGTGACCATGTTGCTCACTAGTTTCTTTTAAAGCTTTAATAACGAACTAAAATGTCCCACTTTATGGGATCGATCTCCCCTGCTATTCTAAACGTAACTCATATTGAACCACCAAGAGTGTATTTGTAAAAGACAATCTAGATAAGTTTGTGCCGTTGGGAAAACGACTTTGAATTGTAAGATTCTTGCTTATGGCTAAGTCTTCCACTTGATTGAACATCCAATGGACGGGTCAAAGTCCTTCTC
>JAKEIK010000001.1 GCA_022545895.1 Nitrososphaeraceae archaeon
AAATGATCTTCAAATGTCTCGCGGAGAGTCTGTGGAAGATACTGCGAAAACACTATCACTCTATGTTGATTGTATCGTAGCTAGAGTTTTTTCTCATGTGGATTTACAGGATTTGGCTCGTTTTTCTAAAGTGCCTGTAATAAACGGACTATCTGATTTGTTTCATCCATGTCAGGTCTTGGCTGACCTAATGACGATCATGGAGTATAAGCATCATTTCAAAGGTTTGCACCTAGCCTGGATAGGTGATGGGAATAACGTTTGTAGTGATTTACTTATTGGCTGCATGAAAACAGGCATCTCTGTTGTCGCTGCAATCCCTAAGGGCTTTGAACCCCCAAAATCCGTATTAGATGTTGTAAGAAGTGTTGGGCATAAGAATAATTGTTCATTTGACGTCACAAGAGAGCCGACTGAAGCAGTAAAAAACGCCGATATCGTTGTGACAGACACTTTCGTTTCGATTGGCACCGAAAATGAACGAGAAGCTAGAAGAGCGGTATTTCTTCCAAAATATCAAGTTAGTTCCAGTTTGATGGAGTCGGCCAAAGCTGATTCCATTTTCATGCATTGCCTGCCAGCCAAAAGAGGAGAGGAGGTTACAGCGGATGTAATAGATGGAAAATCCTCCGTAGTGTGGATAGAAGCTGAGAATAGATTACATATGCAGAAGGCGCTTCTAGAATACGTACTTACCAACAGCGTCAGGATGTCCTAAGTCCGAATCTTAATTAAACACCTCCGAAATTAAATATGTATGCAAAATGCAATGAAACTCCCCAGGAACATCATTGAAAATGATCCCAGTTGGTTTTCTCTGCCATCCGAGGACGATTATACCATGAAATGGATTAACAAAGGACTAGAATTAATGGCTCAGTGTAATAGTAATGACAATTTCTGTCTCGTTTTCTCAACTTCAATGAATAGACACTCCCTATCAGACTTATCTGAATATAGAAATTTACTAACAAGTGGTGATCGACCCACTCAAGAGATTACTAAATATCTTTCTAGCATTTATTTAAATCCAAATCCCTACGATCTTCGTTTGAAGCCCAGAAACAATAGAAGGAATGACACTTTTAGGCTGATATAAGACCTCTAATACCGGAAGGTCGAAGAGAAATAGACAGACCGCTTCTATTAGTAACGCTACTTTCAGCATCTCTCATCTTTTCGGTTTCCCTTGCTTTTTCGAATGCGCTTACTTTTGAAAGTGATGAAAATAATAACAGAGGTGCCTATCTTGATTCGATTAAGTTTATTCAGTATTTGGATGGCAATGTAGCGCTGCAAGAAATAAGGGCCAAAAATCTAGATCTTTATTTTTTTAGAATCCCATTGGAGCAGGTATCAGCGGTAAATAATGATCCAAATCTAAAGGTCTATGAAAAGAACGGTGGTTCTTTTGGATTGTTACTAAATCCCGCCCCTTCACCTGACCCAAATATTCTAAATCCATTTCAGTTTCGAGAAGTAAGATATGCAATGAATTATTTGATCAATCGTGATTTTGTAGTAGGCGAAATTCTTAAGGGACATGCAAATGCTCAGATTGATCCTTTTGGGATATCCTCACCCGAGTACGAGAGTATATTGCCTGTCGTAGAATCATTTGGCATTCAATATAATCCAAATCTTGCACATAAAATGATGCAGAATGTACTCGTTTCAAACGGTGCTAGCGACAAAGATGGCAAATGGTTCTATAAAGGCTCTCCTGTAGTAGTAAGAATTCTGATAAGGAGTGACGATGTTTCGCGAAAGTCCATGGGGGAAATGATTTCTTCCGAACTCGAGAAATTCGGATTTCTCGTTCAACGCGATTATGGAGACTTGAATAAAGCTAACGACATTGTTTATGGGACCAATCCCCAAGACCTCAAATGGCAAATTTATACTGAAGCCTTTGCAGGGACATCTGCGTTTGTAAGGTATAATCCAGTAGTGCCATCGCAGATGTATGCCCCGTATTTTGCAAAAATGCCAGGCTGGCAAGATCCTTCTTTTTGGAATTATCAAAATAAATCAATAGATGATCTAGCTCAGAGAATACAATTTTCCAATTTCACCTCAATAGCAGATCGAAGTCGGTTGCTGCAGAATGCCGTTAAGGAAGGAATTGAAGAGTCAGTAAGATTGTTTGTAGCTCAAACAATTGAACCCTTCGTGGCTTCTTCTTCGGTAAGTGGTTTGATAAATGATTATGGCGCAGGTATTTCGAGTAGAATCTCTCTCATTAATGCAAGGTCAGACAGAGGGGACAGTATCAATGTGGGAGTTAAAGAAATCTATCAAGGAGCGTGGAATGGTGTCGCTGGATGCGGTGACATTTATTGTACTAACATTCTTTCACTTATATCAGATCCTCCAACTTCGAGAAATCCCTACACTGGTGAAGTAATTCCGCTGCGTACTGTATGGACCAACATAACTACTGCCGGTCCGACTTCCCGGTTAGATGTCGACCCTAAGGCAATAATTTGGAACGCTTCTGAACAAAAATGGACCGAGGTCGGCCAGAATGTATCTTCAAAAAGTTCTGTTAGTTACAAGATTCTTTATTCGAATTGGCATAATGGACAACCCATGAGCAAAGCAGATCTGCTTTATGCAACGTATTTCACTTTCGAATGGGGAACATTAACGGGACCCAATGATACCAGTTATGATCCCGAATTCACGTCTCAAGCTCAGGTCGGACTTCCATATTTGAAGGGTATAAAGTTCTTAAACGATAGTAATATCATTTCGTTTGTAGATTACTGGCACTTTGATAAAAAAGAGATTGCCGACTTTGGGTCAGTATGGGGATCTTCACCATGGGAGATAGGCGCGGCTACTGAGAGGTTAGTAGGCCATGGGAAATTTGCCTATTCTCGCTCTCAAGCTACTGTAAAAAATGTAGATTGGCTCTCCCTCATTATCCCAAATCATGCCGAAGCAATTTTGCAAGAGTTGAGGAAGATGAAAAATGAAGGATTCATCCCAGCCCCGCTCATAGGCGTAATAACGAAGCAAGACGCGATAAAAAGATATGATGCGAGTATAGAATGGATCAGCAAGCATAGGCATGCTGAAATAGGCAACGGTCCTTTCTTCCTAGATAATTATAACCCGGCTGGTCGTGTGATAACTCTTAACGCCTTTAGAGACCCGACTTATCCATTTGAGAAAGGGTATTGGTCCAAGTACGAGGCTCCACACGTCGCCACTATGACCGATTTAATTCCAGCCGCCCTGCCTAGAATAATAAGTATTGGACAACCATATAGTTTCGAGACCCGTATATTGGTTAATGGAAGTCCAAGTAACAATGTTACGGTCGTTTACTTTATTTCAGACAAAGACGGTAAGTTGCTTGTTCAAGGGAATGCTGAGAAGACAGATCAGATAGGTCACTATGTTGTTCACCTGAGTGGAAATGAAACAAATCATTTCAGTCAGGGACCTAACGAATTTAAGATGTTCGTACAAAGCTATGACGCCTTGAAATCAGACATATTTACTACCACAATAATAGGGCTTCCCAGACGAGGATAGGGAGGCTGCTGACAGAACATCATAATAGACGTCGAATATATTATTAACATCGATTATTATTAGCTGTCGTAGAAACTTGGGCTTACGTAAAGTAATTTTATTTCGGTCCCTCAACATGATCCTGGTTTTATTTGTTACACTCCTAGTTACCATACTGTTACTAGGACCTCCTTTAGATAAAATTCTTTTAGAAAACATTCGTACTCAAGTAGTGGATCAAGTAAACGAGAGTAATCTCAAATTTCAAAATCCTTCTGAAAGACAATCCTATGTAGATAAGCAGGTTACTTATAGAACGAGTATACTTGGTCTAAACGAACCATGGTATTCCCCTTCGAAGCTATATACTAGATTTATAAGCACAATGACGCTGGATCTCGGAAAATCGCACTTCTTTACGACAGATGCTGGATCTTCTAATGTAAGAGATATAATCTTTGAAAAAGTCCCTAAAACATTGCTACTGTTTACATCTTCTACAATAATAGTCACCGTTATCGGGATCCTATTGGGGAGCTTCGTCGCTGCTAGAAGCGGATCAATTTGGGACAAGATCAATTCGATCTTTGCCATATTTAGCAATAGTTTTCCATCATGGTGGGTGGCAATGATCATGATATTTCTTTTTGCATTCACGCTTCAAATTTTTCCCGCCAGAGCCACTCCAACTACCCCGCCGTCAGACCCCTTGTATCTGATTAACCTCGTCTATCACATGTTACTCCCGCTGATCACAATCACATTCGTTTCTTTTGGAGCGTGGGCATACATTGTAAGATATTTTCTTATCAATATTCTAAAAGAAGATTACATCTCTGCTAAGCGTACTATTGGAATATCAAAAAAGAGAATTCTTTATTCACATGCATTGCGAAATGCAGCTCCTCCTATTGCTACCTCAGTTGCCTTAGGTTTAGCTGCATCATTTGGCGGATCCATTATTGTCGAAGCAGTTTTCGACTGGCCGGGGATGGGTAAACTATATTATGATGCTATAGGGGTCTTAGACATACCGATTATAATTGGACTAACGTACATAAGTACTCTAATCTTCATAGTGACCATATTCATAATCGATATTTCTTATGCTTTTTTCGACCCTCGGGTGAAGACGTTCTGATGGTAGTTTCAGGTCTGAATTTAATCAAACACCTTATAAGCTCACCAACAGGGTTTACTGGTGTCGTCATCCTGATTTTTTTACTGAGTCTGTCTGTCTATGGATTATTGTTTGTGCCGATTACCGCTTACTCACAATGGAATAATCCTCTTTATTGGATCGATTATCCAAAAACGGCGGCGCCCTCGTGGACAAATGTTGGTTTAGGACCTAAATTGTTTGAACATATGATTCTTAATGCAAACGTCGCAAACATAACTACCAGCTATATCGAGGGCATAAGAACCATATCACACAGATATTCGATAAATATCCAGGCTGACAGTTTCCCAAATGATTTCATGTTCACTTATTCCGCAAAATATAACGCAATACCACCGGTTATCTTGATCAACGTACTAAGACCAGATGGTGAAAAATTTGATCTATTTTATTCAGCATTGCCTGCATCACAAGGATTTAACAACACATACTCAGAGAGAATTTTTTCTACGGACAAGATTGTTAAGCAAAATCTAGCCCAATATAAAACTCTCGTAAATTGGGATGTCAATTTAATCAATCCCCAAACGATGTTATTTTCGGAATTGAATAAACTGGAACCCTTGAAAGGCGATTACCATTTTTCTCTTACGTTTTTTCTATTTGACAACACGAGCACTATCGAAAACTCAGGTATAATTCTTGGGGGTAACACATTTGGATTGATGGGTACCGATGATCTTAGAAGAGATCTTGCAATTGGCATCATACTTGGGTCTCCAGTTGCACTTTTTATTGGACTTACGGTGTCCACTATATCAGTAACAATTGGATTGATCTATGGTGTCATTTCTGGATACAGAGGAAAAAGAACCGATGAATCGATGATGCGAGTAAACGATATTTTTTATGCCCTTCCCGCTCTCCCATTGCTCATAATCCTTTCTATCACGTTTGGCAGAAGTATATTCTTAATAGCTGGATTTTTGATTATTTTCGGGTGGGTGGGCACAGCTAAAATTATTCGAAGTTTGGCACTCCAAATCAGGACATTTCAATATGTTGAAGCAGCGAAATTCATGGGACAGTCCGATCTACGAATAATATTCAAACATATCATCCCACAACTGTTGCCTTTAACTTTTGCCAGTATGGCAATCGCAGTTCCGTCAGCAATTCTAGGGGAAGCAGCACTTAGCTTTCTTGGTTTAGGAGACCCATCCATTCCAACCTGGGGACAGATCCTTCATGAAGCGAACAGTGCGGATGCTGCCGCTCGCGGAATATGGTGGTGGATCCTGCCCCCAGGACTGATGATTGCCATAACCGGTCTGGCATTCTATCTAATCGGTAACACTTTGGATTCATTTGCTAATCCATTAAAAAATTATTTCAGGAGAGTTTGACAACGCGTTTTACGATTGATCATTAGTTCCTTAAAATCTCGAAAGCAGACGTATGTGTCATAAGTGGCTATTGAATTTGGTCATCTGCTTCCTATTGATTAAGGATAAATAAAATTGCTACACAAAATAGTGGGCACGTAAATGTTCTGAACGTTCTTCCGCACTGCCAAATATCATGCTGCAGTGCATACAGATGAAGAGTCCAATCTGTTCGATATCCCCCTTCTTCAATATAACCAATTCATTATCGTCGTGAGAATTTTCAGTAATGACGTAATCACTCAAGCCATGAGTACAAAAGACCTCTTCCAAGAAAGACTTCACATGCTTCCTATTACATTCTTGATCCATTTTCAAATAGCTATCATTCATATCTGTTACATGAAATCTCGCTATTTCCTTATAAATTATGGATTTTAAGAATTTGGGTGTTCTCGAAATATCTATGATAACAGCCACTATTAAGGACTTTACTTTGTAGGATATCAGGTTTTTGTTTATAAACAATCTTGTCTGATAAAATATGTATATCAAATATTGGGAAGGTTAAAAAAAATCTATCATAGGACAAGAAGCTACAACTTCGAGCAGAACGCTTGTCTGGTTTATTTATGATTTTTTGATTAAATCGAAGTTTTCTACAACTAACTGATTGCATCTGTGTTCACGCCCTTTTTATTCTCTGGGCTTCTATGAAGTCCATATAATAGAAAATATAACATCTTTTATTTACTTTAATTATCCAAGGAATAAACGACTCATTCTTCTTATTCTTAATTGTTATTTCATAACCTGATTTTTCAAGAACACTTCTGAGTTTAGTGGCATCCATGTCCGACTTAAATTGTTCCTTGTTCCGATCATATGGATC
>JAKEIK010000176.1 GCA_022545895.1 Nitrososphaeraceae archaeon
CGGGGCTCAGTTAAGCAAAGTAAGGCGAGAAGATAAAAGATAAAACGACTAAAAAGGAGATCTAGCTTCACATAATTAGTTAAGATATATTTTTATGGTCTACACATCCGGAACCCAATCACCATATGCCGCCTTTAACTTCTTGAATACATTAGGGCAATGTTTCCCATCGAATAAGCTGTTTTCATACTTGAGAGCCATCTCACTATGGGGAATTTCCCTCCTACAACAAGTGCAAAATATTCTTAATTTCATATTATTGAAATGTATTTAATTGCTTAAAATTGGATGACGTTGCATAGTATTACTATGTGTTAAAATGTACTCAGTGATTTAATATCCATCCAGTTAGGATGTAATACAAGCGAAAAAAATATATTTAAATGTATACCAATCAGAGTAACATCTTATTTTTCTCACTGTAACGGGTTAACAGAATGTCCTAATACGTCAGTGCCCTTCTTCATGATGCAACAGGGACACTTTTTATTCATACAAATGGCTGCCTGCTCATGTTCGCAAACAGGACATATACACGCTTGATCTTGTAACTTATCAAGTTCATCCATTTCGTTCTGTTGACGTCGTGATTTTTGATCAACATATAACCAAAGTAAAATAACAGGAATTCCCAGTGCAAAGAAAATCATTATTGTCCGCACGGGGATTCGCAGCACAAATAACCCGATCCCAAAAAGTAATGTGCCTATCCCAAGAGTTGCAAGCCACCGAACTGTTATACTATCAAAATTCAAGTTACTACTTACACCTACTTGATATATGGCATCTCCTCCTCCATCTGCTCTTTCTCTTCCACTCCTTCACTTGTGCTATCGGTATCTTTGGAAACCCTTTTTCTTTTCTTTCGCAACTTTCTTACTTCCTCAAGAATTTCTTCTAATTGTTCCCCAGATATTTTTGCTATCCTTGCGTCACATTCTATACCTTTTGCGTCAAGAACTTCTTCTGTTACGCTAATAATTTCTTGTTTGTGTGCCTCCTCTTCCAGAGTTAGCAAATTATTACTTTTAAAACGGAAGAAGGCAAATTCACTCATAATGCTTACTATCAGTATCCTTACGACTAACTACTTATTATTGATTGATCTCATTTTTTAGATATTCTGACTTCGATAAGACAAAATTCATGACTAAAACAAAATAGTATAAGTAGTTAACGCTGCGTTAAAGGCTCGCTTTGTATCCCCATTGATAGTCTATAGTTACAACAGAGACAAAATTGGAATTTGAAAATATTTCGCGTATCCTGCTCTACCCGGCAATTTCATCTTCATCCATAATATTCAATAGCCATTCCCGGAGCTCTAGCATCTGCCACGGAAATTATACGTAATTTACAATACAAGAATAAAATTCCCAAATGGTTAAATATTTTTGTATCTAGTGCATATCATGTCTTCAACACCGGACCAGGCTCCTAAACCCACTGGGGTTGAAAGGACTTTTGCATGTGAAGAATGTGTCGGGATTTCTTTTAAAACATCAGAAGAATTAAGGAAACATGATCGTGAGGTCCATCAGATAAATTAGAACAGATAAAAACAACTTACGTACACGATTCTTACTAGGATCTCAACGGATGTACATTTAGGAACGCAAAGTATAAACAAAAGATGGACACCTTCGTGAACCGGGAGAGTCAACGAGGAGACCAATATCCATGAGTGAATATTGAATTGTGTTAGTGAACAAAATCAAATAACTCTGCAATTTGACTAAATACTTTATTAATGATAATGTATAATACTATATGATGAAATACCGAAGCAGAGACGAAATCACCGCAACCATTTTGCAGTCGGCTGCAGTGAGGGACGGAATAACGAGAACCAAAATAATGTATAATTCCTTCCTGTCGTATACCCAATTATTATATTATTTGGACTACTTATGCACTAATGAATTATTGGACCACGATAGACAAAATAAGAAATACAACATTACGGCAAAAGGATTGGAATTCTTACATGCGTACAACAAAATGGCTGATTTACTAAAGTTACCTGGCCTGTCAGCCAGTCCTAGTAAGTTTTAAAAACAGTTACCACCCAAGCCGCCTCTATAGAGGCTTTATCTTTGGCGTTGTCATTTCTTAATATACTGTCGTGGCAGACTTTTGGATTTGCCGTACCTCTATTATGACGTTCCCGAAATAGGAAATAGTTCTGATTTTACCATATTATTATTATTAGAAAGCATATCCTACAGTGCCATTAATACGATTGATCATACAATTAATTGGAGACATATGCTAACGCGTAAAAGATAGGTACGGCCACAATTAAGCTGGAATCGCTTTAGCGGTGCGGTAGATTATTAATCCAGGTTATGTATATTAAAGGTTCAGAATAATAAAAACTTCTTTCTTTGCTTATTTGCACGTGAATTGTAGAGCCAGGACAGGAATTCCTACTTCGTTAGTCGATACGATCAAGTGATAGATAAAATGAGATTAATGTAAGTAGTAATAACGATTGGTAATGGTAGTAATACCATAGGATCTCCTAAAAAATATTAGATTCATTCACTGCTTCTTCTTGTGATAAAGCTTCGGGTAAAATAACTGTTAAATTAGAAGGAGGGCCAGACGTTGAGATTAAGTTTTCACAATCATTGCTTGCACTGTCATTATCAGCTACATTGAAATAAGCGATATCATCTCCAGAACCACAAGCTATTGAATCCTGTGCATAATCTCTTATCGAAATATTATTAACAGCATAACTGGCAATTAAGATGTCATCGCCATTGCCACCGACAATATTATCTACGTCTCCTCCACCCACGATTAGATCGTTTCCGTCGTCGCCATTCAAGATATCATTCCCCTGATCACCTTGTAGGATATCATCACCGCTATCACCGAAGATTTTATCCGCTCCTGCTAATCCATACAATCTATCATTTCCTTCTTTCCCAATAATTGTATCATCTACCATAGTACCGAATAGATAATTTTTGAACCCATTTCCGATTACGCTCCCACCTATAACTTCACCTAGACTTGAAGATGGCAGAGAGAGCAAAAATAATAACAGTCCTACGAAAGTCAGGAAAATAGTACGCTGTGCATTAGTAATTGTATTCTTTAGCATCGTCATGTTGATTCGCATTACATGTACGTGAATTAGACTCGCATTTGTGATATAAGTAGTACCTAGGAATATTATCAAAAATGTCCTAGGAATAGGGTTTTCTCGCGTAGCATATGTGTGAGCCCTTTGTCGTGGGAGATTAGAGGTTTTATTAAAAGTCACTATCTGGCCAGAGACAAGAATACGGGAGATGATTGTGTAACCGAGCTAGTGTAGGTTATCTCTTGGGAGTAAATTTTTGAACTTTTAGTATGACTTCTTGCTTTTTCCTCAATTCTCGCTCTCGTAACTTGACCTTATATTTAAGATTTCGGGGTCTTGTTCTCAGTCTATAACCACAGCACGGACACCATAATCCATCCCAAGTTATGAAGATCTCACAGACTTGGCATCGCTTCTGTCCCGTAAGATATCGACCAACTCCAATTGGCTTTAGTGCTTTATGACGAATGCAAATTCCTTTACAGACCAATTTTAACTATAACCTACCTATTCACGTAAATCGATAATCAAATAACATTACTAGTAGGTAATATTAACATTTACTGAAAAAACAATCGGTTTTTTGCAAATGCGATTGATTTCGGATGATTGAAATTAACTTGAATACCACGTTTACACCATCTTACAACCATGCTATTTTTGGTTACAGAAAACAGTATTTATTTAGGGTCTCTATCCAAGATCTGAGTGATTTGGCAGACATTCTTTCAAATATCTCCTAAAAATCATGCAACATAAAAAATCTCTTCAGCTCCATCAAAAGTTTTGTGGGTCTGATGCGATTTCTGCAGTATGCAGAAAATCGGAGACTACCAAAAGATTCATTTCAATCATTAAATTAAGAATGCATTACCTACAACCTTCGGAATATTCTTGTATAAGCAACTCTCTGTGACTAGCATTGATTACGGTATATTCTCATTGGTATGTAGCGTTTTCTGATATATAGTTATACTATTCGAATCAAAATCTTGTAAGTCATATCCTGATCTCATTTATTATGCCCACAGCCAAGTTTTTGAATTCAATGTCTGAACTCAAGCACATTTATAGCCAAATAATATTACGGTGATAAATCTTCCAGTCGCTGAATGTTCTTCATTCATTCTGCCACATTTGCTGCATATATTCTCGAAATCTTCCGTACGATCTAATGCGGTCATATTATAGTATAGCTGGTTATGCAAAGGCTATTGTGAAGTACAATCACTTCTAAGCCTATAGTATTGATGACAGTAACCGCAGGATAGAATATTCTTCATGAATTTTACGATATCCATCAATGACCACGCTCAGATTTATTTATCTACCAAAGAAAAAGCCACACAAGTCATTTCCAGCAAACCGTGCACATTGATCATAAGGATTGTCATCGTTACTATTACTACCGTCGTTGTTATCATTTGGTGACTGCTGGCTGTTCCCTAAATTTGGTTGTATGGTGGCAACATTTTGTATGTCGTTTGGTGAAGGTCTTGCATCCAGAACTACATCTACTTCTTGAATGGCTCCATTCCTGCTAATCGTTAAATGGACAGTATCACCAACATTCGTCTGTTTTTCCAAATAGGAAAGAACGTCATCTATTTTTCTTACATCTTGATTATTAATTTTTAGTATAATGTCTCCTCCAGCAATTGCAGCTCTTCCTGTATCACTAGTAACTTGGCGTGCCTCACGTAAACCATATTTGTCGGCCGGCCCTCCAGGTGTAATACCGGTGATCAAGAATCCTCTTTCTTCGTGCAATCCCAACTGCTTCGCTAAACTTGGTGTAATATTTTGGCCAACTACTCCCAAGTAAGGATGTTGAAATGTCCCAGTTCGTATGAGAGATGGGACTATTTTATTTATAGTATCTGATGGGATCGCAAAGCCCACTCCAGAGTAAACACCTGTTGTTGAAAATATTGCACTATTTATTCCGACTACTTCACCTTTAGAATTAAGTAATGGGCCTCCTGAATTTCCAGGATTGATGGCCGCGTCAGTTTGAATTATGTTTGGAATAGGAAATGAAAGTGGCACTGAATTTCCTGAAGGATTTTCGCTGCTAGGAGGTAAGATCCTGGCAAGACCACTAACGATTCCTGTTGTCATAGACCCCGCAAGACCAAAAGGATTTCCGATCGCAATTACTGTGTCCCCCACTCTTATTTCAGAGGAGTTTGCAATGGATAGAGGTACCAGCTTATTAGGAGGTACGTCTTGAAGTTTTAGAACTGCAAGGTCAGAATAAGGATCCGAGCCTACCAACCTAGCAGTATAAGCGTTACCATCAGAAAACGTGACGTCAAACTGCGCGTTTTGCGAATCAGTTTGGACAACATGATTATTCGTTATTATGTGACCTTCATTGTCATAAACGAATCCAGAACCTAACCTTGTTCCTTCTCCACTTATCGTCCTTATGACATCGGATACCTGCACCACAGAGTTTTGTACTTTGGAAAAGAGATCCGGAAGGGACAATGAATTCATGGTACCTGTGTTTGAACTTTGAGAAGATTGTGCATTCACAGGAATGAAATAACTCTCCCGAAAGTTCCCGTTTATGGCAATTAAATTGACTGCTAAGCATACTGCAATTGTTGCAATTACAATCCGCATGTAGCCTCGCATTGAGTGAGCTGTCTGCATGATAATATCTTTCTTAATAGATCATTCATTGTGGATATAATATATTGCTTAACTTTGTTCCTTACTTACAAGGATTGGCTTACGTCATATCCCGTCGCTATTTATTGCGCAAGACGATCATTTGCCTATCTCTTATTATTAGTCCTAAAGCAATTATTCGTAATCTATCTGATTATGCAAACAAGCCCTTCGAGTAATAGAGGGAGAAATAGAAGCACACAGATTTGATTACCTCAGCAGGATTATCACTTGTTATTCTCTTGTTAGGTACATGTTTTTTTAGCTGACAACGCCTTTGAACAACTTGTCAATACGCCGTTAATTGAAAAGTCAAAATAAACAATAATAATTATGATTTTATGAAATGGAGCAAGAATTAGGTCCTGACTCTAAATCTGGTATTTGTACTTCATCATATGGAAGCATTTTTTTGTTGATCGAGATTATAATCTTATAGTTCATGGGTTTTGGTGGTATAGTTTCAGTTACCAAACTAACAAATTCTTCCTTATTCATAGAAAGAAGCCTTATTTTTTTCTTTAATGACTCAAGTGTTTGATAAATTGGTATTCCATGTTTTAGAGTAACAGATGCTGCATTAAAATGTGCAGGGAGAATCAGTGTATGAGGAGGAAATTTATCTATTTTTTGATGATAAGTTTCGTACAGCAGTCCAGCGAAATCTCTTGCTTCGTCCCTCAGGTCGGGCCTTCCAATGCCATCGATGAATAGGGTATCCCCTGTAAACAGGTAATAATTATATGGAATAATATTTCCATCTGTCTCATCTTTGTCTAAATTCAAAGTGCTAGATTCTATAAAAAATGACAAACTACCCTTCGTATGACCGGGGGTATGAATTACTTTTAGCTTTATGTTTTCACCTACCTCTACTATATCTCCATCTCTGAGATACTTGATATTATGAAGCCCCGTATTTTCATTACCGTTATATTCTTCAATAGAACTAAAATATGCAAAAATTTCTGGGTTAATTTTCGTTTCTATACTTTTGACTAACTTTGCTACACCAGAGACATGATCTGCGTGCTGATGGGTATCAATTACTTTTACTATTAACAATCCATTGTCCTCTGCAACTTTAAGGAAAGACTCGTAAATTTCACGACTCGGATCGATAACCACCGCTTTCTTATCTTGTATTGAAGATATCATGTAACCCATGCATCCCTTTGATACCCGTCTTATCTGCCAAATTCTAAACGAAGCCTGGCTAGGAACCGGAACTTGTGCAACATCGTAAACTTTATTCCATCCCGCCATCCCTCCACTTAAGCTCTTGACATCATACCCCAATTGATTGAGGAATTTCGCCGCAGCCATCGACCTGATTCCGTGCGCACAAATTGTGATAATTTCTTTATCTTTTGGAATTTCTTTTATTAGGTGTGAGTCCTGGGCAAGTAAAGTATCAACAGGAATCAGTTTGGGAGTCTTATGTCTATCATAGGATAATCTCCATGCTTCGTATTCTTGCGGGGTTCGAACATCTAATATGAATATATCTTCATTTTTATCTATCTTTTTTTTTAAGTCTGAGGGGTTAATTTGGTTCATAGTTCAGCTATCACAGTTAATGGCAAACTAATCATATTTGTAGTTAGTGGAGAATATTTGCTTATCTTCAAGGCTACAGTTACCATGATTAGTAGTTTTAGGGCGGAGTTCAAACAATTCATAAAATCACCCTTTGTGTTCCAGGAGGGAATAGTCATTTACCTTTATCCACCAGACGCCGGTAATATATCGATAATAATAAGCAAGGGTTTTCATTATACAGTAGTGTCATTTATCCTTGCCTTCGTATAGTCCAAATATCCTTGACCTACCTTTTATGATGGTATTAATATCTTCTAAGTAAATTGTCCCATTTTTCTTCAAATGAGTTGTAGCCAGTAAGAGCTACCATATTTGGTTATGCCCCTGATCCAGGTGGCGCTTAACTGAGGATATTGTCCGTATCATCTCATACAGAGAATGGCGACTGCGTTACTATAAATGATAATGTCACAATAACATTTTACCTGCCATTATTTTTCAGGACCAGATACATTTAAATGTAAATGCATAGGATACTACTAATTAGGTGTTTATTTATTAGGATATACGATTATCAGAACAGCCCTGGTTTTCTAATCAATAGAACTGGCAGAATATTTGCCAAATCCCTTGATGTCGAATTACGAAGCAAGGTGGGAGTTACCTTTGGACAGTGGAAAATAATTGTCATGTTATCAGAGCGAGACGGCTTAACACAAAAGGAAATTGCGGATAAGATTGGAGTGGAAGGACCAACCTTGATTCCAATGATAGACAAGATGGAAAAAGATGGATTTCTAAGACGGGAAGCAGATCCTGATGATAGAAGAAACAACAAGATTAGACGTACTCAGAAGGCAGAAGTGATGTGGGAAAAGATGACTGAGTGTGTTCTAGAAGTGAGAAAGCGGGCTATGAAGAATATTAGAACCGAAGAAGTTGAAATCCTACGCGAAGTTCTAAACAAGATATGCGATAACTTAGGGGAATGGGAATCGAAGCTGCAACACACTAATAACTATCTCGTGAAGGAGCTCAAATCCCCAAAATGAATGTTGAAAAATAGAAGGAAGGACAAGGGGACGGGTGACTAAATGAAATTTGAAAATATCCAAAGATAATCCCAGAGGATACGAAGATGAAGATTCTATGACTTCCCTATCTACTTCATCATCTCTTTCCCACTCTACCGCTGCTTCAGACCAATCAGGAAAGATTCCACTGTACGCATGGAAAACTCTTGGAATATTGAGCTGTATAGCAACCATGGTAATGTATGCTGAAACGATGTTAATACCAGCAATTCCAGACCTTATCAGTCATTTTCACGTCTCTTATACAATGTCATCATGGGTTCTTACCGCTTATCTTGTGTCGGGGGCTGTTATGACACCTATTGCGGGAAAGCTTTCTGACATATACGGAAAGAAAAAGATACTGTTGATAGTAATGCTAGTCTACGCTGTGGGTGTGTCAATTGCAGGATTGGCTCCAACTTTTGAATTGATGTTATTAGCTAGGGCAATTCAGGGGATAGGTATGTCGATGTTTCCAATTGCTTTTAGCATTGTCAGGGATCAATTTCCAAGAGCAAAAATATCGATTGGGCAGGGCGTTATAACTTCAATGTTCGCCTCTGGTGCTATTATTGGACTAATAGTCGGAGGCTTCATAATCCAAAATTATGGATGGCAAGCCACCTTCTTCACAATAATTCCTGTAGCATTTGCACTGCTATTTGTGATACGGAAATATATCACTATCGGCAGCTACATTGAAGGCTCAAGTGAAGCTCCAATAGCAAGTCGAGAGACTGTCATTGTCAATTCAGAAATTAAGAATCAAGAGAGAAAAACGAAAGACAGAAATAGTGCAGGGACAAATCCAACAGATGAATCAAGGCGCATTGATATCCTTGGAGCAGTAACGTTAGCCATAGCAATAATATCTCTTCTCCTTTCTATCACCTTATTTGAGACCTCTGCTGGCAACGGATCTTTAGGTGCAAATTTAGATCAAAACATAATTGTGGGTCCTCTGGGTTTCTCATCATCTGAGATCTGGTTAACCACATTAGTAGTCGTTGGAGTTGTTTCGTCGGTAGTCTTTGTAATAGTGGAGAGACGAGCAAAGAATCCTCTGGTAGATTTTAGGCTCTTATTTGACAAGGTTGTACTTCCTGCAAACTTGATGATACTAATTGTAGGATTATCCATGTTTATGGTCTTTGAAACCATACCAATACTAGTTCGAAATCCAATACCTCTAGGATTTGGTGAAAGTGCACTAGGAGTGGGAAACGTTCAGCTTCCATTTGCAATTGTCCTTCTTATCTTTGGACCTACGTCGGGCTTTATAATATCAAGATTAGGTTCAATTAAACCAATCATAGCAGGCTCAGTCATCACTTCTGCTAGTTTTTTTGCTCTCTGGCTTATCCATTCAAATCCTTTCTGTGTTTCAGCTGGTCTAGCTGTCCTCTCTGTGGGTCTATCGCTGACAAGTGTTGGAGCAATGAATATTGTGATACTTGCAACACCTCAAAAATACAGTGGCATTTCATTAGGCATGACCAGTCTACTGAGGATTGTAGGTAGCTCTGTCGGACCAGTCGTTGCCGCAGTCTACTTGCAGACTCTTCAATCAAGAATAAGTATAGGCAGCGGCATTTTTGGAAGCTTTCCCTCACAAGAATCATTTGGCCTTGTGTTCCTTACGGCGGCGGTTGCATCGCTAGTTTCAGTAGGACTTGCCCTTGCACTCAGGAGTATCCTCTCAAAGATCCATATACCCAATCTCTCTTGAATAAAGAACAAGTCTCTAAAAGTAGAATGCAGAACGAAAAAAATATTTTTCAATAGTTAAATATAAGTTGAAAGGGGTTAAGAAATTTTCTGGAGAATCACTTCAGAATTTTCTCAGCCACTACCACTGAATCTATTTTGAGAAAGAATCATTGTATGTCCAAATGTTCCCCTACCATGGGTAACCTCTTGCCTCTTTGGTTATCTCCCTCAATGACATGCACGAATTATTTCCTTGTGAATAAACTCAATCTCGATGTCAAGGTACATCTGTACGATAGCTTGGACTATCTTCTCTGTCTTCCCAATGTCATTCCTGGCCCTTTATGATCTGGCTCATTTCATTATACAACTCTAAGAATTTAAACCCGCTCGGTGTAGTGTTGAAGGTTTTGTCAGTTTTGTCATACTCCAAGAAGCCTCGCTCAATTAGTGTTTTAGTATACTCAAGGATTTGGAAATACGTAAGATACGAATTAAACATTATCTTTGTCAAACTTATGCCATCACCCGACCCCGTGCTAACGAGTATAGATGCAAAAATTTCCTCTCTATCGCGCAACCTCATGGGAGAATAAGTGATTTTATTGCTAATAAGCAACAAGGTAATCAATACTAGACTAAATTTCTGAATTTACTGACAAGAGTTATCCAATATCTACACTTTACGATTAGTTCCGTTGGAGAGTTATATCGGCTTTTCTGGATCGTGTTATACTTCCTAGGAGGTGCATTATGTCCTGCGGCGATAGAGAATAAGAAATGAATAAATTTTTGATTATGTAGAAATTGAGCATCTTGTACACTTTCCCAATTAAAGTAGAGGTGCGGAGTTGGGCAAAAAGAACACCGAACATCTTTGGATGTACGGCTAAATTACGTATGATTATGAGTTAAGACAATACATTCTCCTATTGGTCCAATGCAATGTCTGTGCGTAGGGCGAAGTACATAGCAACTACTCTTATCGTCATGCAATGTGAGTATGGCAGCTAATTATATGCATGCTTTTTTCTATGGCAGGGGGTACAGAATGCTCTGCAATTAGTTATTCGATTATCTGATCGATTACCATTTTTGTGATCAAAATCTATATTGAACTTAATCAAAGTTTTTTTGCATCTGGCACACTTATTACGCTGCTTTTTTAATCTTTCACCTTTTGTATGTGCGGTAAAGCCAACCCTCACTCTTTTCGTTGTTTTGTAGAAGAGGGGAAAAAGTGTTAAAGATAGAACTAAGAGAGCAATCAATCTTTGCTCAGTTGTGCCTACGTTGTGCTTTGGTAGGTAATCCCAAAATGCTAAGGAATAGGCAGTTCCTATAATTACTAATGCAAATGCCATTCTTAAATCTGGCTTTCTATATCTGCATTTTACGTATATCATACTTAATATCAAGGCACAAACGAGCAACCAAAAAATAGTTGTTAGAGTCTGTTGGTTGATACTGTTAGTATCTAAAATGCTCATTGGGGCGTGATGCTCTATCCATTAAAATTTATTAAGAGTGCTTCTTTCTTTTCTATACCACTATTCGCAGCTTGACAACTTGCAAAATAGACATCTCAAATTCAAAATACTTGCGTTTATAAATAATTCTAAATTACTGGTGCTGGTCATTGGTTTTCATTTGAAATGATCGTATACTGCCAAAAAATAATTTCCTCTATTTCTTGAATAATTTGCTAACACTCCCTGTCAAACAAGTTTTACATAGTATGTTATCTCCCAAGTTGAGTAAATCGAATCGTTGAATATACTGATAGCTGAAGACGATCAGGACATTGTTCGAATGTATGTAAAAATATTTGAGAACAAAACCAACCATATAACTGTGGCCACTGATGGAGAAGAATGTTTGAGAATATATAATGAAAAATTTAAGGAAATAACCGTAGCAATGAATTCTTACGATCAACCCTTTGACATCTTAATTTTAGACTACAAAATGCCAAACATCGATGGATTTGAAGTAGCAAAAAGGATAATATCCATAAATCCTAGGCAGCGAATTATACTAGCTTCTGCCTACGGTAAGGATATTTTCGAGGACGCAGCAGAATACTTCAATCTTCCCATAGATATACTCCAAAAGCCCTTTTCACGAATGCAACTTATTGGATTGGTGGAGAAAAAAAGAACTTTACCAAAAGCATTAGCTTGAATTATGAATATCTTACAGACCTTTGGATAAGACCTTTGTCTTATTCATTTTAAAAGAAAATTGTATAGAGTTCATTTACATTTATCATCGGGAAATTTCATGTTTCGATTACTTCCATGGATCTTGAACCTACTGAAAAATTGTGAGAAAATGACATCTGAGAAGCCTAATTCATTGGTAACATTTATTTTGAAGTTTTTGCTCATTTATGCGGCAGTTTATCACTATTGATGCCCACTCGTTCAAAATATCTTCAATACGATTACTACTTGGAATAATCGAATAATCTCCATTCAATAAGTTTCAGTATAGTGATGATTTAGTGATTCACTCAGACTATTACTTTAAGGTGATTTCCGAAAGATTATATGAAATTCTTAATTGGGTAACTTAGTACATTTTATTTCAAATGCCCGAAAAAGGTTCTAGGCAGATCCTTTGCACTGGAAAGCCGGTTCTGAGTATTACACTTCGATCTCGATGGTGACTCACTGTATTGTAATATTGCCACAATTAACAACGACAAAGATATTTTTGTTTGTTTTTCTAATCTTTCACATCTATTCACTCTAGACGCAGAACCCGTTAGGTGCTTTTGAACCAATGCAGATTAGGTCACAAAATAGTAAACATCTCTTGTGTCATCCCCTTTTCTATTAGAGAGCAGCATTATTTCTTAGGCCCTGTGATTATATCATGAGATGCTTGTCCAAACACTTCTTGGTATGCATTTTCCATAATACCAAAATATTTAGTAATCTTCATTTTCCCTTCTCCGGTTGCTTTATCATATACGAACTTGACGAGATTAAAGTTTGGAGTTTTTTCAGGTAAAAAACTCCAACTCCAATAAGCCATTCCCCATATGCCAATTCCCTTGAATTTCTGAAGTATGGTGTTTGCATCAGTCTGGCTGATATCGCTCTGCCTCGCGCTGATCACAAAAGACTTTTTGCCTTCAAGAGTGGTGGCAACTCGTTTCACATTATTCCATTCCCCCACGTAAAGTGGTACTCCAGCTATCCTACTTGCATTTTCAAATAATTGAAGCTTATCGCTTTGATAACCATCCTTAGGAATCCCGTAAAGTGAAAATTTGAATACTATATTTTGTTTGTTGTTTGGAGACATCTTTGCCAGATTTTCTGCATTGACTCGTATTGGACTTTTTAGGTCTATGGGAATATTCATACTGTAAATTAACGTCTTGTCTGTAAGTTTACGGAGTTCTTTAGTCATGAAGGTATTGTACTTGCCAATTTTTGACCATTGATTTTTATTGTGAACTTGTGGTTCGCTCAAAATTTCATAGCCCAATGTACTTGGGTGTTTGTCAACTGTCTTTACGATCTTCTTCAAGAATTCTGCTTGCAGACGCCATCCATCTGTCCCGTTCACGCTCTTAATTGCCCTGTTCCACCAATTGGTCCACCATGCCTCTGCAACCGCAGATTTTGGTATTCCTCCGCTGTCTTGTTTGTAAAGTACCGCATCGTTGAACAAGTATGCCGGAAACCCTGTGCCACTGCCAACATCTAACCACGAGGAGGTGTGGAATTGATGATTGTCATATATCACTTTGATTCCATATTTGTCTGCTAACTTTGCAACGTGTTTTAATTCTTTTATGAATTCTATTGGATTTTTGACGTATGACTCCCAATATACCCTGTAACGAACATGGTCAATAATTTTTGCTTTCGAAAATGCCTTGAAACTACTTGCATAATAGTTACTTGGATAGGGGTTTTTGAAACCTTCTCGAGACTGGGGCAAACCTGTATAATAGCCTTTCATGTTTAAGCCAAGATGAGGTCCAGACTCGTGAATAATTCCATCATGCCCTTCGTTACTGTTCACAATATCTTTATCTGGTTTGTCTTTTGACTTTGCATATGTTGTATTCGTGATGCTATTATTAAGAATGCAACTGCTTACGACAAGTATGGTCGCGATAAAAATAAAGGAAATTATTTTAGTATCTCTATATTGTGCAGATAAATTGTTGGGGTTAAACACTCGCAACATTCTACTTCATCTTGAATATATTCCATTCTGACTAACACATAGATTTTTATCTATTTTTCGGTATCCCGTCTTGTCCTGCCGATTAATGTTTATTCTTCTAGTTGGCGTGCTACATGCAATATTTAATGACTATGTCGAGTTTAGTTCGTACTGTGGAAACTATCTATTTTGTGAGAAAGTCTTCTGTCACTATTTTAACACTAGTTGCGGTACAATTAGAGAAAATCGCAATGAGAAACCAAATTAAGAGATGAAAAAACTATTATGGAGTAATTTATGAAAAAGAAGCGTAATAACCTGTTTTGATAACATAATGATCAAAACCATTCAATCTACCAACATCGCTCAAAATTTCAAAAGTAGATGATTGACCTGGTTCTAATATTGTATATGTTGGGGCTCCCTGTGTCAATCCTATCAAATTATTCGTGGAATTATAAACTTCTAATGACAGTTTTATGCCGTTAAGTGTATCATTACTTATGTTCGTTATTATTCCCAGTATGTTATACGTATCATTATACTGTACTGCAGTTAAATTGTTAATAGAAAGTATATCGCTTCGAAATATACCATTAGGTTCTTGTGCATGGACCGAAACAGGAATGATGAGAACTATTGCGATTACAATAATTAATTTCATTTTGTTTCCTTCTTTTGGTTCTTTGAAACCTGATTCTATTAAGACTTTAATGTCTTGTACTTTATAACCCAATCTTTATCGCAGAAAAAGTGCTCCGACCATGTACTATAACTAGTTTATGACTTGAGGTTTGCTCTAATATTACTTATAAATTACCTTGTTGTCAATTAGGACAATATCGGACAAATGCAGCAATGAACACTTTCTAAATTCTCTGAATAATCGTGTGTAGCGCAAATGTAGTCATGAGAACATCTATTCCCGAGATAATAGCATCAAACTAATTCGTCACATATGTTGTGTATTGGTTTACCCTCCTGTTGGTTAGTGAATTTATTATTCCTTCAAGTTCTTTCATCACACCATGCATCATCATCTTGTAGCTTGTCCATGTAGTCAATTCTCGCCTTAATTTTAAGCCCTGGAATTTTAGAAAATTGGTGCACCAGTTGAACATCAATATCCAGCTCTGAAATCGTCAAAGGCCCGTTAGAAACAGGGTCCAATGCCACATAGTCCAATCACTGTCGGATACAGTATAAAATACTCATTAAAATGCTCCGTAACAATATAACTAATCTCTTTACAACCCATAATTCAGAACATGGTTACCACATATTATTGTAAGATATTTACTTTCAAACTACTTTAAGTTAGTTATTTCAAATTGTACTTTGATTATCGAATGGGAGTACATTACTGAATTCAAATAAACTCGAAAGTTTTCACATTCCCTGAGTAGCGATAACATGGTGCATTACAAAAGTAAATTAGCATTTTTGGCTAGTGCTTTGATAATATTTGCTATGCTATCAGGTGTGCTAACTCTGCCTGCAAATGGATTGAGCCTACAGGGCATGCTAGGATTAAATACAGAATTACTCTCTTCAAAAATAGACCTGGCAACAAAGAATTTAGCTGAAAAAACAGAGACGTCCTCCCCAAACAAAAGCGAATTACAACAGTCTTTCTCAGATCCTTTCAAATCGAATGTTCTAAACGAGAAACTTGGTATTTCAATTGTTTCATTGCCCACGAACGACCATGTCTCAATGGAAATGAATTCAATAGGGACAAATGCTACTTGCGACAATGATCATGAGTGCGAGAAAAGTCAAACCCTATCTGGCAAGGAAAGTATATCCGTGAATGATGAGAGCAACGTACGTGATCAAATAATTAACTCAATCTCAAAAAACAAGAATCCCTTCGAACTTCCAATAGACATACCATTCCCATAACGATTCCAACTAAAGGTCAGGACTCAAAACTATTATAATCGCATTGATACGTATATGACGCAGCATTTAATCGATTGTGTTGAGATTTATGAAGTATTTTAATTCCAGTGTTCCGAAGAACAAAGATAATATAGACAAAATAAGTTACTGGCCTCGTATTGGTTTCATATTCAAAGTATAACATTAAAAAGCGTACCCTGTTTTCTATTTTGATAGCTGTTATTATTATCATATCTTTTTTTATATCGATCAGGCTGATTTTGGGTGAGTTCAATCCTGTCTATGTTGTCGTGAGTGGAAGCATGATTCCTACTCTACTGGTCGGAGACGTTGTCGTGACACAAAATGATGGTCATGGGATCGGCGGCAGTGTGCAATCTGCATTCGACCAGTTAAAGACCGGAGATATAATAGTGTTCAAGGCACCAGAAGATTTTGATGAGCAAGGAAATCCTAGGACAATAGTACATAGAGTCATATTTGTAGGGATGGATCCTCGGAGCAAAGAACAGGTTGTTGCCACCAAAGGCGATAATAATCCCGAGTCATATGTTGGACTGGACTTTCCAATACTTAAGAGCAATTACATTGGTAAAGTCATCATTGTGATTCCCAAATTAGGACTGATTATTCAGCTCTTAAAACCACCTGTCAACTATATACTTATAGCAATTATCATAGGGGTTTTTATTGCTTATCATTTTAAGAGGGAAAGAAAAGATGATACTACAGTTCCTGCTACATCTTAGTGCTAGCGAATTTATGAACGTGTGCGTGTCCACGTAGAAAGGCATTACCCTGCTGCACTATTTTTTTGGTCCTTCATTGTCTTCGTGCAATTTGTAATTCAATTTTTCTCTTATAATGTTTATTCGGTTAAGATTGATACAGGGAAAAATAATCTATGCATTTGTTATATTCTAGACTGTAAGTACGGGACAGATTCATTGCAATAAAACAAGATTTGTCACATAGAGTTAGCATTGTCGTTCCTTTTTCCATTGATAATAATGACTTACCGGTATTCTTACAAATTCAGTTTGCTAGCGCACTAGTCGAGAAAACTGCCGCTAAGAAATTAGTATTTGTCCCAACCGTTTGCCTTCTTGGTTTAAGCCAATGAGATACTACCTACTGAATCTTGGACCCCAGATAATTCAGAAGGATTGTCCCAAATGTAGTCAAAGAGGGAATTTTTGACTAACTTTCTTTTAGAACGCGCTCAGTTATATTCACTATATGGAACCTTATTGAACATGCCCTATATTGATCAATATTTATAAGGGTATGCTGGTTGCGCGGTGAGATATCGCTACTACTGCTGAACGGAATATATAAATTGACTTAGATTTGTTCAAGAAATATGAACAAATTGACATTCGTGGCAGTGTGTTTAGCGCTGTCATTCGGAATTAGCTTCGCAATGATCACACCATCTGTGATGGGACAACCAACATACATGAACCAAAGTGGAATTAACATGTCAGCTCCTGAGACAGCCGAAAACGCCGTTCCAGGTAACGACACCATGATCCTTGAAAACGATACCAGTATTGGCAATCCTAACAACACATTACTTAACAGCATGGGAACAAACGAAAATCAAAGTAATTAGAAACTGGGATAGGGTTCATCTCTTAGCTACCGTCGGCTACCGTATCCTCCAAGAGGGGTGACTGAGAATATACTCAGCAGACCTTCTTGTTTTTTGTTTATCTATTGTCCAGTTAGCTCTATAGAAGTATACACTTCTATAGTATCATCTCGAGCGTGTCATTATTTCAGATTGAATAGTGGTGTAAGAGTAATTGTTCAATAATTCGTGACGACTGAATCCAATTAAGAAGTTGGTGTGAATAGAATCTAAATTTGATTTTAGTTATTTGTTGTTATTTTAGATTTGGGGGTATTCTTAAACATTGGATATTTTCTAGAATTTCATCTGAAATAAGCTTTTGTATTAGTTAGTTCAATTAACAATGTTAAAACAATGGACTATGATGCGTTGTGTAAGCAGATAATGGAGTCAGACCAGAATGTTCGATTCGCTGGTGTGTGTAATGAGACTGGTGAGATAATATGTGGGGGTCAGCGCGAAGGAATAGAAAATATACTTTCAAGAGAGGAAACGAGAAGATCAAATTTACAGGCATTAGCGAGATGGGGATTGCGTAACGCCTTGGCCCCAAGAACTGGAAGGGGAAAATATGCAATGGCAGAATATGAAAAAATAAAGCGTATTACAATACCTTTAGAAGATGCTCATCTCCTTTTGGTAAGCACTGAGGTCGAAGCCGACCACGGAAAGATAATTAATAACATACTTAAACTGCTAAAGGCTTGATATCGACAAGTTTATACCTTCTCTGGAAGCTGAGTTGCAAAAATAGTTAAAAAGGCACAAAGTCAAATAGCGAGATAGGCGATTATCATAACTATCACGTTCTATTCTATTTAATAATAGTCACTCAAACTGCAAGTTAACCTGTTTCAGCCCATTCCCATGGATATCTGGCATGATGAATGTGTGAGAATATTCATCCATGATTAAGGTCGGGGATCGATTGTGAAGCTATTGAGTCGTAGTTCGGTTAGAACATGTTAGACTTGTATCAATGTCAATACCTCTGACCAGATAATTAGAAAATATCTTGATAACCCATATTATTCCTTTAATTGGTATAATATAACTTCTTAATCAAATAAGTAGAAAAGCGGATAAATTTACGCGCTTGTACCTCTCTGTTCGTGTGAAGCCCCTCTGCCTGTTACACCACCAGTATAATCTCCAGCAATATCTATAACTTCTTCTAAGTTTGACAATTCTTTGAGGAATTCCAAGCTAAGTCTCTGATTTACTACATAATGGGTGCCGTCATCATGTATGGAAGGAACCATCCCTGTTTTTTGCATGATGTAGTCTCTCATTTTCTCAGCATCAGTTCCCGGCTTTGTAAATATTTCCACCATGTAAAATGGAACTTTTTCAGGATTTTCTTCTATAGACATCAATAAGGAATGGACGAGGTTTGGGTCTACTTTAGGAAAATATGTTTGGTACAGAGTCCGTAGTCCAAGAAAGACACTTTTTATTTCTCTTAGTTCTGACAAAATATGATATTAGTAAGGTGTTTTTAACTATAATAGTTTTGTGACCAAATAATGAGCAGTCTATCCCTTAAATGTTTTATTTTCAAATTGTTCATTCATAGAACAATTTTGAATAGCCCATGGGAGGGACCCAAAACAAAATCGGTCAATATTCTTATCATGATCATCTTTATCTAAATTCAAATCATGAATAAATGTGGTTGCCGACGCAAGATCCAATTAGAATTTCAACTCAGTCACTTAAAATGTGAGTAACATAAAAATATTTACAAGTTTAGATCGAATTCATTAATGGTAATCAATACATATCGTACTAATACATGTGGTCAATTTTCAGAACGCAGGGTTTCAAATTTATTATCTATTCATTATAACGGGGCGTTAGGATTTGACCTAATTGGAGGGCAATCTTCATTGTGTAAAGTAGATTTTAACATCGACCTGAACCTGTTAAATGACTGACGCAATTGGAAAAATGGCACAAAGATATTTTAGACTTAGACTTGGAATAGTCTTGATCTGGTAACTAATACATTCATTCTACTTTTGAATGCCCTCACTGGATCTACAACAATGAAACTCTGAGATATGGCAATAATGCCCTCCGTTGCTCGAGTGCTCTGAAGCCAAACATCTGAAACCTATAGACCAAACTGATTGTCGATACTGCTTTGAATCGGCCATAATGATTACAGGATGAAACCAATGGATTACCATGTTTTTCATTCCTAATCTAATCCCGAGTTTAGATTTGGATATAGAAGTATAATATACCAAGTAAATTACCAATGGAATCATTGCGACCATAGAAATCTTAATAAATATAGTATGAAATGGGCCATTTGAAGAAAAATAACGGTTACCAATATAGAGTAGTACATATACCTGGCCAACCAAAATAGTGTCATCACCAGTGTCAGATAATGTAACTCTAACGGTGATGTAATGACACCCTCATCAATAATAGCTATCCCATGGAATTGTGTGCAATTCGGGGTATGGTTTTAGAAATACGACAGTCTCTGCAGGTTGAAACTTGTAACTGCTGTTGCATTTGGGTTGAATATCACAATTCTCCGGGCTATGGAGAACATTGAGTTTTAATTACGCATCTTTTGATTTCCATAAAAACCATTATGCCATGTTGACATTTTATTAGGGTCTATCAATAATCCTTAATTTGTTATGACGAAAACATCGGTTGATAGATGCGAGAACCGAGAATTCTTATAAGTTGTTATAACGTAGATAATAGTAAGGACAAGGTTATCAATCGATGGGAAGATGGGATGATGGATCAGGTCAATTTGCGGGCGGAGGCGGTCGGACTGGCAGAAGTGGAAGGAATTATGCTAGAATCGCTAAGTTCGTGATTTTAGGAGGGTTTATCGTGGTTGGAATAGTTGTCTTATCCGTGTTTGTAACTAGGTCAGGTTTGAATATAGAAATCAGAGAACAGAACGAAGCAATGGGTGCGATTCAGACAATAAGTGTAAGGATTTCAAATAACAAATTTGATACACTAAACGATGTAACTGTACAATTCGGCGACAACGGAAAAATCCACAGCGTGGGAACGATTGGTCCCTTCTCGTCCATAATGATTACACCCGACCCAAAAGATTTGCATTTTGAAAAGGTTATAGTAAAGGGAAACGGTGGAAAGGTAGAAGCAGTGAAGTTTAGATAGTATAATAGAGTAATGATGAAGAAAATGATCAAATAGTGACTTACGTACTCTTTTTAGGTAATGATATTATTATTGCCCTCATCCGTGCGAATTACAAAGCAGATAAAAGGCTATTATTCACATCTTTTTTCCAAAAATTGATTCATCAAATATTCCATTCAATAAATCATATCTGGAGTTATTTTTTTGAGCCAAAATGTTTCGATATCTCCAAAGACAAAGGCAAATTTGAACTATAGTAGAATTTTATATAAGATGTGATAATTAGGTGAGATATCTCATAAAACATCCTTTAGTCAACTACATCAAATAGAAACCTTATGCGAAAATTATTCATTAACTTCCTTCCATAGGTACCTTAATTAATATTCTATAGACTAGATTACAATATTGATTAAGATTTTAACTTGATAGAATGATTAATCGCTTGATTTTAATTATTCATCCAAATAAATGCTATTAATCGATAATAGAAAATGCAATTAAAACTAAGAATATACTCTTCAGAAAATAATACGAAAATTAGGAACACAAAAAAATAACCCTGAAGTGTCATTACTGCAATTCGGAATATTGGATTGAAACAGAACGTATGATAAGTTCGCAACTTTGGCATATTGACGAGATAAATGGCGATAAGAAAAAGGTACCATTAAATGTAAATCTGTTAGATTAATCGCTTGATTTTTTCCATATACTAAATTGAGCGATGTGAAAATAAATAAGAAAAAGTTGGGATTACATCATGGCATAGTAAGAAATTAGATTTATTAAAGTTCAAGCACCATTAATTCAGTTTTAGATAAGGATAAGTTTATACTGCATCGTGTTCTATATAAATACGTGATAAATTTCAATTTTTTCAAGAAAAAGAAGCAAGCAGAGCCTACGGTTAAATGCGAAAAGTGTGGTGCGACATTCCAAAACGAAGACATGATGTATGCGCATCTCAAAAATAATCATCCTCAAAATGAAGGGACAGAGGAGAAAAAAGGAGAATAGTTGCACAAAGCAAATAGAGGGAACTGATGTTATCATCACCACTTTTATAAATTTTTTCGCGGCGTAAATGCCAATTTATGTTCTTACTATTGTAGTGGTGCGAGATCAACTGCGTTCATGGTCTTCAATATGGACCAAGGGGACACATTTAAGAGATGCCGTGTGGAGCATCTAAATATCGATACATTAAAGTTGGATTTGAAATAGTGAGGAGGAGCATGCTTGAGTTATTCAATCAATTTTACTAGATCAATTTTACTTCGAGAATTTCTAAAAGATGCATGCAATAACTTGGATCCAAATAGCTGTCACTTTTCTGCTGTCATTTTAAAGAGTTATAGTAAGGTGGGATATGATCTCCTCTACTGCACGTGACAAAATGACTTTATCATGATTATCTATCATAGGAAATACCATATTATATGCATGAAACAAATTACACAAATGGGATGACTATCAATTGGAATTGAGTGATTATTTCAATTATGGTAACAAATAAAATCGCTTTGATGAGTAAAAAATTATCCTAAGTAAATAATCGTATTATGCATTGATCTTTGAAATCCACTCTTGACAAGTAGTTATTCAATAGGCTTGCTTAATTCTTCCATCTAAAACGACCTGCAAAACCTGCTTATCTTGCGACAAGAAGTCCTAGTTTTCGGTAATTTTGAATTTATCGCTATGAAAGAGTAATTTTAAATTAGAAAAGTTAAAGCATTTTAACAAATTATTATATCATTGTTATCATAATTTGAGTGTAATTGCAACCAAATAGGCTCATCTTAATAACTATTCATTTATATATAGATCTAGGTATGCACTTTCATTCAAGAATGTCATTTACTATAATTTTGATTTGAAATGAAAGAAATAGACTACCTCAATCAAATATGTCTTGACACGCTTTACTCCAACAAATCCGTAAAATATGTGGGTGTAATTGATAACAATAGAAAATTACTTGCCGGTAAATTCAGAAATGAGCTACAAAATTCTATGATCAAGAATCCTCCAGCCAGGTATAACAATACTAAATGCTGCTCACCAAAATTCTATTTCGATATTTTAGGTTTCTCTAACTTTGAACTAGTGCTTGGTTCAAATGTAGACCAGCACATATCTCTCGAATCAGATACTATGGAGCTAGTTGTGATTCCACTGACGAGTCACAAAGATAAATATCTGTGTATATACCTTGAACCCAAAATTTTAGACCAAAAAATGGTAGCTAAATTATCGAATATTTTTTGATAACCATTGCTCTTAATGTTTGTACGCAAGCTAACGAAGTGGTGACATTCAAGTGTAGATCATATTTTAAGTAAGGCCATAACCTAAGATACAGGATGCAACAGTGAGTGGTTTCAGCCCCAGGAATCAAAATCGTGAAAGTGATGAAATAAGAGTAAGAACGAAAACCTTATTAGATCTATTTAAAAAAAATTATTTAGCTAGTAAAAGTAATGATTTTACATCAGACGCGATTGGAAATATGCTGGTATGTCTATCCACTTATGAGAAGATATTTGAGGGTTTCCTTCTAGTATCTGAAAAGCGAAAGATGCCGCAAGAAATGACTGACGGGTTTGTCAAGTGGGCCACTGATCAGTTAGACGAGCTAAAAATAAGCCTAAATGGAACTTATGAAAAGAGGGATATGAGGTAGTCATAAGTACACAAATTAAAAAAATGATAAAATTCGGTCTTCAGTTATTGTTCCATCCACACCTTACAATTTAAGTCAATAACTTCCGATACTACATTCTGCTGATTTTGTGCCGTCTGTTGCCAATCACCTTCAAATAGCACTTTGTAAAATACAGCATTTTAAACACTCAGGATCACTCAGGATACATGAATTTCGGTGAGAATTATTCACGCTTTAAATGCCATTTAAGAAACGGTCAAGCCTTCTAAACCTGACCAGACTAATTAGTCAATAACTTTTTTAACTCACTACCGGGTTTCCGTCTAATATGAGTTTCACCAAAGACCAGAAATGCAAATGTGGGAACAAAACCTTTCGGGTAGCAAAAGATCCTATTGGTCAGGATAACTTGTCCACATTTCACATTGCATGTGCACAGTGCGGAGAACATTTCCACAGTTTCAAAATCTGATTTCGTAGTTAATAAAAAATTATACCATCATCATTTCTTACCCATTTCATCATGGATGCATTTTAGCAGTCAACCGGATTTATTCTTCAAGTTAAGGTAGAAGTTTTCACGAAATGTCTATTAGTTTGCCTAACTTTGATACCCTGTATGAAATTATCCCAAAGTTACAAAATCTTCCTTCTCCTGGCAATAACAATCTCTGCTTTCTGTCTCCTTGAACCAGAGAGAGGTTATACTCTTTCATCCCCAACGGAGAATCCAGGAATAGATTCTCAGCCTTTGACTAGCATTTTTAAGAGTATTCAAGATTCTGTGGTTCAGATAACAAGGCCTTCTCCATTTCCTCCTGCAATTCCTAGTAACACAGAGCAGAATACTACCGCTTTAGGGTCTGGTTTCATTTATGATATAGAAGGTAGAATAATTACAAACAGTCATGTCGTTGGAGATTCTAAAACTGTAGATGTAATGTTCATTAATGGAAGTAGGTATTTTGCGAAAGTAATTGGCAAAGATGTATTCAATGACATTGCTGTTTTGGAACCTGTAAATTTTAGTGGACCGTTCCAACCACTACGAATGGGAAATTCTTCAAAACTGGAAGTAGGAGATCAAGTGATCGCCATTGGTAACCCATACGGATTGGCTGGTTCAATGACATCTGGAATAGTGAGTCAATTAGGGAGACTTGTGACAGCTCAGGGTACTTCTTTTGCAATCCCAGACATGATACAGATAGACGCTTTGATTAATCCTGGTAACTCCGGAGGACCGTTAATAGATTTAGATTCCAGGGTTGTTGGTATGAATACCGCGGGGATACTGTCTGAAAATGGAGGCTTTTCAGGAATCGGACTCGCTATTCCTTCGAACGCAATTACTAGGATTGTCCCATCAATACTTGAAAAGGGAATTTTTAATCATCCGTGGATGGGAATAGCCGGACAGACCTTGACAGCAGATTTGACTAATCTTTTTCAAAATCTGAGTGGGAACTTCCAAGGTGTGTTTATAGAATCGCTCGTGAAAGATAGTCCTGCGGATCGGGCCGGAATGAAAGGAACTCTAACGGATCAATATGGTAAGAGACATGGAGGGGATATAATTACTGGTGTAGATGGGAAGAAGATAATCTTCATTGATGATTTAGTTTCCTACATTGAAGATAACAAGAAACCTGGTGATCAAATAACGATAACAGTTCATCGTGATAGTTCCGATCTTGATCTTAAGATGACGCTTGGTGAAAAACCGTTTCCAAGCGTAGTAAATAAAACTACTTCACCAGAATACCCCTAATTGAGTAATGCCAGTTTAAATAATAAAGATTCTGATGCATTCTCTAGAATTAGGATCCATACTACCATGCACGTAGATACATGCATGAGATTAGATAATCGAATGTCTCATATCAAGAGATTATATTTCTTGTATTTAGATATCACATTAAAATTGGAATAATTCTATTATGAGGAAAGTCCGGCTTAGGGATTGTTAAGCTGGTTTTCAAACTGGCTAACTAACGCCCAAATACAAATTGAATTCCAATACTCCCTACATACAGCGAGGCTAAAATTATGCCGGTGCGTAAACCTACATTCCTCTTTGACATTAAACCTAGGGCAATCAAAGTTACGATAGTAACGAGTGATATTTGAAAAAGCAGTAATGGCGTTGGATATATTGAAGAATAAAAACCTCCATGAAGCATTGCTCCGTAAACGGCGACTGCTAACAACAAGGTATTATTTAATATCTTGGATCCTAATACGTTGGCAATGGCGATAGATGCGCCGTGACCGCCCTTTCTTGCCAAAAGCATTAAGGAAATTTTTTCAGGCATCTCTCCGGCTATAGGACTTATTATAACAGCTAAAATCACTGCCGATATTCCTACGTCTGCTGAAAATCCTTCAAGGGAATGGATGAAAGGTTCGGCCCCAAGAGCAATTCCAATGGTGCCAGCTAGAAATACAATAATTGCTACGACCATTTGCCTCCGGATCTTTATAGGTCTCCTGGAGAGGGGGTTCACTTTGGATTCTATTGATCCACTTGTTTTTTCTGATTTGGTAGTATATGGCTTCTCCAATTCTCTGTGGGATTTTTCCTTTGCCATTTCTACGAATGCCATAACAATATATGCAATAAACATACTAAGAAAAATTACGCCATCAATGTAGTTGTATCCATCGAGAAAAATAACTGCACTAACTACAGCGGTAATTAGAAGGAATATTTTGTCTAACTTGAATGCAGTTACATCAATAGATTTAAGGGGTTTTTTTGATAGTTTAGTAGTAGCTATTAGTAACATTAGTGCAAGACCCAATGTCATCATTAATAAATTACTTCCTAATCCAGAGGCTATTGCCACGCCGTATGATCCACTTGCAGCGGCATATAATACAATAACAATTTCCGGAAGTGTCGTAGCTACACTCAGAAGGGTCCTTCCTACAAACTTTGCACCATATCTGAATGAAAGATGTTCCGCTCCATACGATAGTAGCCAGCTTGAGAAGGTCAGCTCCGCAAGCCAAAGCAACATCATCACTAAGTTATTGCTGTCCCCCACCAACCGCTGAACAAGAAAGAGAATAAAATAGGGAATATAAATTAAGACACTTTCTCGTAATCAAAATTTCTTCCTATATGTCTTGTATATACCGAATCGGATCAGAAGGAACCAAAGAAGATGCTATGCGGTCCGAGTCACTAGAACGCAAATCTCTTCAAACTACAGCCACCTAAAAGTTGGCTTAAAGCAACTACGGGTTCTCGATTTTTATGCTTGTATTTCCATCAGCATTGAACTTGTAATAAATTGCTTGGTCATTTTTCTTGTCGGACATTATTTTAGGTCACAGGTATCTTACTGGTATGTGGCAGCGGTATTTTTAAAGTTACAACGCCATTTACATAGGTAGCTTTGCTGTTAATATTCTCTTCATCTGTAATGGAAAATGGTAAAGGTATTCTTTTTTCCACGTGCATCGGCCTTTGCATATAATGAACTGTCGTAAAATCTAGTCCTTCCGCAGTTCTTTTTGCCTTGATAGATAAAATGTCCTTGTATATGCTAAGATGAATATCTTTTTTCTGAAAGCCTGCTAAGTCAATAACTACTATGAGTTCTGATCCTTCTTCGTAAACATCCACAGGAGGCATAACAAATTCATAGAACTCTCTTGAACGGTTCCCAATCTCTTTAATAAACTCCTTAGCCATGAATTGACCTACACCCATGATATTGGTTGCTACCGATCCTATAAATTCTTTATTTTTTTGGATCTGAGAGGAATAGTCAAGTACACGCTTGGAGATTAAATGATCTTTGTGTTAATGTTTACAAGGCATATGGAATATTCTAAACAGATTAGATGTCACGGAACTAACCGATCAATCAATAAATTTTTCAGATCAGGGGGGAATTGGCGGAAAACGAAAGATTATGAGAATTAACAATTCAATAGTAATAGTACATAGCACACTAGGACCTAATTTACGTCCGGCTTAATCTTAATCTGATATGGTCACTGCATGATAACCCGTCTTGCATATAGGGCATGACGCATGATCGCAAACACATTCAATGCAGAACTGGTGTGCATCGTAGAACGCACATATGCTATCAAAATGAAGACAATTTTCACAGACAACATGCTTGAGACAAGGATCTGTCAGGGTAGTTCCGATTGTCAATAATTGTGAAATATAAACGCCCTATATATGATTAATGTTTTTTTTGAATCTGAGTCAAACGTTTCTGTTTATTAGGTGGTACATTCCTTTGAATCATGAAATATGTATCGGAAATCTGCTACGTTTCACCGATAGCATTTTTTAATACAATTGAAATTATTTTTCTTGTGTACTCGCTCCAAGTCCCAAGAATTGATATGCTTGCAGGAATTGAACTTTATTCAACCAAATTTGAGGGAATCGGAGGTCGCATTAAGGATAGGAATGAAGATTTTGAAGTTACAGAAATCTTACATAATTCAGTATTCAAAAAATTTTCCAAAATCAAGACCAAAAAGAATAGGTTTCCGCTTTATGTTTTAGAGAAAACTGGGTTGGATTCAAATCATGCCCTGATTGAGATCCGAAAAGAGCTAGGAATACATGTGCGATTACTTGGCATCAAAGATTCAAAAGCAGTGTCGTTACAGTATTGTACCAGTGAGCAAGATACTATCCAAAATGTTAGCACAAGACATACGAAACTAAGGCTGCTTGGATATACAGAAGAATCTGTCAGAAAATCCCACATGGTTGGTAATAGGTTCGATATACGAATACACGAAACCAACAATAATAACATTTCAGACTTTTCTGAAGAATGTCGTTTCATACCGAACTTCTATGGCTTACAGCGGTTCGGAAGTGCCCGATTAGTAACACACTTGGTAGGCAGACAAATCCTTAAGCGAGATTTTCAAGGTGCAGTAGATTTGCTGCTTTGTTATACCACCGAATACGATACAGAATTCAGCAAGGAAATAAGAGAGAGGTGCCAGGATCCACAAAATTATCAGTCCGTATTGCGAAATATGCCCCGCGGAATGGACATAGAGCGGCTGATTTTGACTGCGCTTGTGAATGGAAAAAAGCATATTTCGGCCTTGCGAGAGATACCAATCAACATTAGGCGACTATTTGTTCATGCGTACCAAGCATATCTTTTCAATAAGTGCTTGAGTACTGGCATAAAGGAGGGGGAAAATGTTACCGAATGTAAAGTCGGAAATTTATGTTTTGAGATTGAGGATCAATCTAATTTAGGAAAGTTACAAAAATTTGTTGATAGCATGAATCCTGATAATGTGGTTCCAGCGACACAACTCGCTGGTTACTCGCTGCGCAAGTTCAAGGATAGATTCGAAGAAATACTGTTTGGAATACTATCAGGGGAAGGCTTGACTCCCAACAACTTCTTCTTAAGAGAGATGCAAGAATTGAGTGTTGAAGGAGGTTTTAGACAGTTACCCCTTATGGTAAAAGATATAGATTACGAAAAGACTAAAGGATTAAAGTTTAGGTTACCAATAGGTGCGTATGCGACAACTCTATTGCGAGAACTAATGAAACCATCAAATCCGATTAAGGCCGGCTTTTAGGCGAGAAAGACAAAGATGGTTACCAGATCTAAAATTAGATGATTGAGTTTAGAAGGATGATGATTGAAAGAAACAAAATATCTTGTATATATTGATTCGCTGTTATAAGTTGGCTTGCTGCTAGCTAGATCACGTTGTTCGACCTGACAGCAAAATCGAATACTATACGCAATTTGTACCAAATATAAATATCACTAAATGCATCTTACTATATTTATGCTTGGCAGTAGAGACTATCCGAAGCTAATACAAGATAAATTGACGCAAATTTACTCTGCTGGGGTTAAACATAAACAGTTAGATTCGGATACGATTGATGTAGCAGAGGCAATCCAATGCAATAGATTATCTTATTATGAGAGGACCGAGCCTGAAAATGATGCCCTTCCCCAGATAATTCAGAGAATTTCAAAACTAGGCTTTCGAGATGCTATGGGGAGTAAAGCTGCAGAATACAAGGTGGAAAATCTAACTTTAATTGTGACTCCTGACCTAGTTTTTGAAAAAGACTTCGTCGTCAATATCTATCCTGTTTCGACTATTCCTGATTCACTTCTTCCTGGGGATATGCTCTATACAAACGCATGTTTGTTTGCTCTTGACAGGGAAGTAGGAGTAGTAGTCTATGTCACACCAGATGGCCAACAAACTCAATATTTTGTAGGAAAAAGCAACCGAATGTTTGAACAGGTCGTAAGAAGAGCAAGAATTCTTAGTATATTGCTGGGCGAACGAAAGACGCCAGTCATAGAGCCAAGCCAATATTGTCTTAATTGCAAATACAATGATAGGTGTTTCCCGCAACAAAAGGACAACAGCCCCCAACTACTGGAAGGCCTCTTTGGTTTGGGCAAGAAATAGCAACAGGAGTATTGCCGGTATCAAAAGTAGAAGCAGCAAGATTACCCAAAACAGTAAGAGAATGATTATGGTGCTTATCCATTGCTCTGAAACAAACCGCTTAATTACCTCTGTTCCTAATACAATTCAGGAATTGGGCGCCATCCCTAAATTTTTCTGTTGATTATATCTTCTACTTCTTGCACCAAAGACTACCCCTCCTAAGATAACGAACATTAATGCTGTTATTGCATAAGTTATCAACAGATCGGCCATACACAATCTTTGCTGGACTAGAATATTTTTGTTTCTCTTTGAGACTCTTGTCTGAGAGTAGAAAAAGGACACTTAGACAGAAACTTCAATGGACAATAGACCTAATGGTTGGATAGACACTCCTCAAGGGAAGGTAAGCGAATAATTATTCTCTCCGCCTGATGACTGAAAACTAGAAGTTTGCTTGTAAGAAAATGTCCCATTTATAATGTAATGTTGGGAGTTCACTACAGTACCATCTAAGCTAGTTTCACTTGGACCTTCTCTTTCGATCACTTTGCTATCCTTAACCATTATGCTGCCATTCCCGACAATGGGGAAAATGTTGGCTTGGGAACCCACAAACCCTGTAGGTTTTTCGCCAATGTCTCCTGAAACCATTCTTCCAGAGTTGGTATATAAATTGTAAGAAATAACTTCTAACATCACAGTAGCTTTGTTTGGATTAAAAATGTCAAAGATGACATTCACTTTTGCCCGAGTCTTATTTACAGGTTCCACGTGAACATCCTTAATTGAAACAACTAAGGATCTTGCATCTCGCATTGCCTCTTCATTAAAAATCTGTTCACCCACGTTGACTGATGGCAATTTTAAATCCGGCAACTTTACACTTGAGAAATTTCCAACACTAAGGCCAAAGTTATTTATTACTAAGACTATTCCCAAGATCGTTATTATCATAACTCCAGAGGCAATATACACAACCCTTCTATTCAATTACTTAACAAACAGTTACTGTGAAGGTATAATAATTTATGTTTAATATGCAGAAAAAAGGATACAACTGCCTTACGCCAGATAGAGTGAGTCATGAGATTTCCACTAATTTTGAGTAATAGCTATACAGATTGATTGATGAACGAATGACAAATTCTGATGACTTATTTAGCCGATCTAAACACATTTAGTGTTATTATGATAATGGTTAATTCGAGTATAGACCAAAAATTATTTAAAGAATAATTGATTGGAAACTGTGATTGACATCCGAACATATTTCTTACGACTTCTGAGAGCATCCCAGATATATTGATGATTTCATCAATGGATTACTAAATTTAATGATAATCTCCAAAATCAATTCAATTGCGGACAGTGAAAAAACTGAGATACTTTTCAACGTTCGTCAAACAAATAGCGAATGCGAATTATATGAAGCTAATTACAGTCGACAAATCTTGTACGCAAGAGTGGGACAATGGATTTTACTGAGCAGAAAGTATTATCTTCATTTGTGGTTAGGAATGACGTTATGATCGCTGATACAATAGAATCAATTTCGGAAGAATCTGTCAAAATGTTAGATAAGCTGGCAATGATCCCAGTAAAAATTTTGTGAGGTGTAACGGACGCTCCAAAGAAGTTGTTATCCATCCCCTCTTTTTTCTGTATTTAATACATTTATCGAGCCGATCTTAAAACTCCCCATCTCGAAGCTTCATTAGATGACAGCTTGAGTCTAAGACAATAGTATTAGAAACGTTACTATTACAAGTCGAATTACTACTTTTGAATTAATCGTATCTGATAAATTGATCATATTAAGAGTAATATCTTCAGGAAAAAAACTCCGCCCTAAATATTCTTTTTAGTGAGTCAAAAAATCTCAGATAGCATGATTGTGCTGATATTGCAAACATTGGGTTATGGAAAATGATTTGAACTGGTGAGATTTGATAAATTAAACACTATAACCCTAGCCAATGGCATTCACAAAGATAACATTAGTGAGAGTTTAGAGACACATACGGATTGATAATTTCTAATAACCTCCAGAATCCAAAAGGGAAGCCAAGAAGAGTACTGATATCGAAAGTATGACGGTTATTCTACCCAGAATCATTATTCTTGATCTTACTGTACTAATTTGTCCTTTATCCATTTGCCGCATGCTTAATTTTCGTTCTGTATCCTTGTTGATTGTCTTGACATGAAAAACATATGCGATTGTTATTGCCACTACAAGTATTATTTTGATAAAAAGGATTATTCCATATTGAGATTGCCATAAACTTTCTGGATTTACCCAGAATGACCTTGCATTGTAAATTCCGGTACCAACTAGTATCATGAAAGAAGGAATTGCTAAATTATTGAACCTTCTGCCAAACTTGATCATCAAAAGCAATCGTTCTTCTGTATTAGACGTTACATTCTTAAGAGCGGGAGCCAAGACAATGCCAATAAAAATTGAGCCTCCTACCCAAATTGATGAACAAATAATATGCACCCAAGTCGCTAAGGCCCCTTCAAGAGACATATCATTAAACCAGTAAATTGGTTGCCATATTATATGTTCCAATTTTTACAATTTCAGACCTTCTCAATTAATAGCCGAAGTAGACTATTTTTGTGGGTGGACCGAGACAGAGTTTGCCGCTCGTAGACTAGGAATATATTTGAGACACTCAATCTCACGTACATGTTTTTGAGCGCAAGACGAATTGTCTTGTTCGGTGTAATTGCAGCAATAGTGGCTGTTATTGTCTTACTTCCAGCGATCCTTGTTACTCTGTCTGGACAAGGTATAACGGACATTAAAATATCGCTAAACAGAGTTGAAGGGATGAGCCTAAATGACGCAAACAAAACAATTTCATTGAAAGTAGTCTTCGCATTCTTTAACCCTACTGACAGAGCGCTGACTACCTCAAGAATTGATTACAATTTGACTGGCAATGATATTTTATTGGGTACAAGCACTTTATCATACGACGATGTCCCCCTAAATGGACGTCCACAACTATACCCTGGAAAGACCATTTTGCTCCAATCAACTTTTGTTTTTACGCCTACTGCAAAGACTTCATTTCTATTTGAAAAATTAGGCAAGGACCCAACTATAGCACATTCAATGACTTGGTCCGTGAAAGGAGAAGCACAAATCGATTCGGCCTTTACAACTTTGCCTAAAGTATTCGAAAGCAGTTTACCCTGACAATTACAACAAACTTTTATCCCGACGGGGATATCTCTAGATCGCCATTCAGCCTCTTGCCACCTTCATTTGCCACTGTTTTGTCAAAGCTTGCAATTACCCATTCCTCGATCCAACTGCACCTAGACGGACTGTATTGTGTCATTTCATCTTCAGAAGAGCAGGAGTGCTGATAAGAACAACTGAAGCACGGTGCACCCTCTACAGAAGTGATCTGAACAACCCTTTTCTTATGACCGTCAACCATTGGAGATTTCTTTACAATGAGTTTGTAGGTCCATCTTCCTTTGTGAAGTACCTTCTCCCTGGATATCAATGACTGTTTTTCTAGGTTGCCCGCCAGCCTAGAACCGTCCCTACTATCTAATGAAAATTCTCTGCAGATTTCAGTCTGAAAAACACCTTCCTTGCCACTCTTAAGAATGGCTGCAAGCACATGATCAAACAGCTCATGTTTATTTCGTGTTAAGGATCTAGAATTAGCTACATCAGGCATAAAAGATAATGACTTTAACCAAACCATGATATAAAAATCTTGATATTTTCTAAACTTGTAAATTGCAAATATCTAATACAAAAAACATGCGGTCACCGGGATTTGAATTCCCGCCCCACATTCATATTAAAGGTGGGGTCCCGGGTTGCGGGCTTTCTTCACCTGCATCGACGAATATGCAGTATTTGGAAGGCCAGTGTCCTAACCAAACTAGACGATGACCGCGTATCAATTATTCGGCTAGCATGAGGATATTAAACCTTAGGATTAATTATACAATCTGTTTAACTCTCTTTTTTATCAGGGAAGATATGATTTAGTAACAAATCTAGCGCCTTATTTTTTGCTTTATCCTTGTAAAATTCGATTCCTTTTTTGGGTGTCTCCCTTTGTTTCTCTGCAACTATTTCCTTCATAGGTCTGTGGTCCAATGCGCCTTCAAAATGTGTTTGGTATCCTTTGAACTTTGTCTCAATGGCATCATAAATTTCTCTATACCAATGCGAGGCTATCACATAGACAGTTGGCGGATTGGCTCTTTCTTTTATACTCTTTAAAGCAAACTCAAGGGCATCAGCTAATGTAGATTTGTCTGAAACAATCGTAATCTTTGATTCGTCGATGTAGTTACTGTTGCATAACGATTGTTTTATTTTGTTTCCCAGACTTGCATCTGAAGAAACAAGAAGTATCTCAGTTTTGAGCCTATCTGGCTTTGACTTCAAAATTCTCAAGTAAACGTTTGTACAGGTTTTTAGTCTTTCATTTAGATATTCGGGTATCCCATCAGTCTTTTTATTATCGGACTTAAAGTTAGCATATAGCACTATTAAGTTTCCTTCAGAAAATCTTGATTGGGGCAATTTATTAATCAATCCATCTAATTTAATCGATCAAAAAGAAATACGGTTGTATTAAATTTGCGGTAATATAATACGGTAATTTCTAATGACAAATTGTGAGCTACCATCGAGTGACCCTCTTGGGAGATATTAACTGTCGTTCAAGATCGTCAAGTCTTTGTACTGCTTCATGAATTTGCCTGATTTCATAATAGGAATCGTCATGTCTTATCTTCTGCAAAACTGCGATGACCTCTTCTACAGTAACTCCATGCTTCATATCATATTCTATTTGTTTGGAACAACTCGCGACGTTACTATACTTTTTAAAATTTCTTTTCTCAAAGGAAGAGGCTTCGTCAGAAAGGCCCTTAATATAGCGAAGAATAACCTTTTCAACGTGTTCAAGATGCCAGTCTCTCATTGCAAAGTTGTTGGGCTTCATCTTTGCTATCACTGCTTATATTACCGAAAATGATATTTAAGCCATTAGACACAGGTTATCAAACACGTATTGGATATCCATATTCCGACTACTATTCTAATCTCTGAGACCCAGTAAGAATTGAAATCACAAATTACAGACTTATTATTGGTAGGATACTACATGTAGAATAGCAGTCTATCTTGGATCTAGAATCATATTACGTAAAATTACATTAGCTTGGTCTGCCAAAACCAAATAATCCCAGCTTTAGTATAACTTGAGCTTAAACAAAACTACATAATCGCTCCTAATGCAACAATAAGAATTTGATCACGGTTCAGAGGAAGTAGGATTTAAGGCTAACCAGGGTTCAGTATTATAAACTACTAAACCGCAAAATCACAGGTAATAACTTAACTTAGTTTTTTCCAGTCCTGGGATTCTAGCAATTTCAAATCTATCTTTCTCCTTGAATTTGCTGACTGTTGCGTCTATTCCAAGCTTTGTCGTTAGCAAGTTTTCTTGATCACTTGAAGGATCGAGACTTGAACCTTTAGCATTGCGCACGATTATCAAATCTCTATCAGCTTGACATCTACTCGCTATTGCATATTCTACCTGAATAGGATCTTTTGGATCAATGTCATCATCGACCACGATAGCCATCTTGAGCGATGGGTGTGCAGCAAATGCCGCTAAAATAGCATTCTTTGGCTCTCCTTCAAGTCTTTTCTTGATCTGGATGACTGCGTGGAGCCAATTGCATCCGCCATCTGTTAAATGTACATTCTCCGTGGTAGGAACAACGTTTTTTACCGCATGATGGATTCTGGATTCGATAGGAATGCCCATGAGTAAGCGATGTTCACCGTAACCAGGAAGGATATCGTGGTAAATGCATTGGTCACGATAATATATCCTGTCTAGTTGGAAAACCGGTTGAATGCGCTTCATGTCGTACGTCCTGAGCATCTCAACCATGCTTTCGGACTTTGCTTGATCTAGAAGTATTCGTCCTTCCATGAGGATTTCCGACCGACTTGGGACCTGCAGACCTGAGAGGGGAGCCTTAGTAACTAAGAGTCGCCCACCCATCAGAGCATTAGCAATTCCCAACTCATCTTCGCCATAAGATGCTTGGTAGGCAGATGCTATGGATATGGCCGGATGAGCACCGATAATTATCGAAACACGTAGGTCTTCTCCATGTTCTTTTGCGTAGGAATAACATTTGTGAAGATGTCGTCCTTCAACCATTCTGATCACCATAAAAGTATCGTTTAACCTCAACAATCTATGAGTGGATAAATTCTGAGATTCTGTTTCTTGGTTCTGAACAAAGACCAAAGAGGACGTTATATACGGACCAAAATCCTTTTCAAAATGGGTAACAATAGGCAAATCAAAGAGATTCCTGGCCTTCTTTTTCCAAATGACATCGTGAGAGAATTTTGGTGTAATTGGCCTCGAAACAGCTACATTTATCCTTTCATCTATATGGTCTTCGCTTCGGGCACCAATTGCAAGGGCAATTCTTTTGCGAGTCCCCAAAATATTTGCAGTCACCCTTAGTTTGTTGTTCTTTATTGATTCAAACAGCACTGCTTTCCCCTTGTCCAGCCTACTAACTATTGCTGCAATTTCATACTTCGGACTTACTGTTTTCTTAATAGTGACAATTTCTTTAGAACGGTGTAATAAATTTAGGAATTCTTCTAATCCTGAGAACTCATTGCTTCGTTTGTTTCTAGTCATTTTATCTTTTAGGTTAGTTTCATCCCTTAATGAATTTGAGAATCTCAGCTGTAATGTCTTCCATATCTGAATTATTGAGCTGATTCTTGGAACTGAAATTCACTATGGCGAGTCCGTTTATCATCGAGGCCACTCGTTCAGAAACAGCATTTAGGAACAACGAATCGGTAATACTGGGTATGACTTTGGCAGTACGGACATTGTTGGCGATCGCTGTCGACACATATAAGCTTCCAAGTCTGTGCAAATCTTCAGATATCGATAAAACACAACCGTTTTGGAAATCTAGATATTTTACTAAAAAAACCCTGCCGGTTCTAGAATTTACTACAGTTTCTTCGCAATTATGGGTAACTGCTGTGTCAGTCATTAGAATCTGTGATTTTTAATGTACTGCCATTGAAGTGATCATCTTCAAGGGCTGTTGATCTTTTCGTGCTCGCAGCTTGGCCTTATATTTCAAATTCCTTGGCTTCGTTCTGAGACGATATCCGCAACAAGGACACCACAGACCGTCCCATTTTATAAATATCTCGCATATCTGACATCTCTTTTGACCACTAGCGTATCTTCCATGCCCCACTGGCTTTTGTGCTTTATGCCGAGTGCATATTCCCTTACAACTCATCTCAGAAATCTATATCCTCTATAATATATTATCATGTTTATTATTTAAGGATATTGCAAAAATTCTATCTTTGACAGGTTAGTTATGTCAATATTGGATATAACGTTGCAATATTGTTATTTGCCAGTCTGGATTCTATTTTTCTCGGTCACCTGAATGATGAATATTAATATCTTGATTCGTAAGTCAAGACACGTATCTATCATGACTGTGAACAATAATTATTCTAATCTTAAATGGGGAAATTGATTATAAGGTATAACCTTTTTTCATTGCGATACTCTTTGCAGAGGACTCGTCTCTAATTCCTCTTCTATTGGAGCTACTCTTCCGCGACGTACCAAACTCGTCCACTATTTCAACTCTAACATTGTTTCGGAATCGGGTCTTAATCTCAGAGGCAATACAATGGGCCATTGAAGTGTGCCCATCTCCTATTCTAACAATTTTTTCCTTAGCATGTATCTCTTTTAACAAAATTGTTATTAGTTTGATGGCATCACGAGTTGAACTTTGCACGGTCCGTTCAAGCTCATCATGAAGATATAATATGTAAATACCAATTCTATGGCCAGGGTCGACTCCTATTATGAGTATATCATCATGAAACTTACCAATCATGTTTTTCAAGATTCTTGCCTTAAACACAATGGGGTACGTGCTAATCTCTGAATAAACAATCACACTCTCCTTTTTTATTATGGGCGCTTCACTCTCAGTCGTAATTATTACTTTTGCATCTGATAATGATGCTTCCTCAGGCAGCATTGAGATAAAATTGAGTCCAAAACTCTTTAACATAGTTACAATCTTGTAGTAATCTCTTCCGCTTACAGTTGCTACTATTACCTTCTTAGGAAAAGTAAGAATACTCAGGGGAATTCCATCATGGTCGCGTATCCCAAGATCCTTATTAAATTTTCCTGATCCTCTGAGTATAAAAATCAATTTCTATTTGCAAGAAAATAATTGCTAGTGAAACGACCCAATTTTAACACAGTCGTTTAAAGCTCCCTGCTCTTAGCTGAGTGGGATTCGATATCGAATAAAGCGAGGTTATTGGAACCGAAGTAACAAGTATAACGGATAGTGCTATTACTTTGGGATGAGGCAAAATAAAGGGAAGAGTACTTGTAGTTGACGATGAAATTGATACTGCACGAACTTTAGGATGCATACTGGAAACGTCTGGGTTCGAAGTTGACATATTAACGGATCTCAGTGCAGCATTGGGAGGTTTCAAGACCGGATATTACGACCTTTCCGTAATTGATGTTAAATGTCCGATATGTATGGTTTCGAATTATACTCCAAAATTAAGTCGAAAAATAATAAAATTAAGGTTCTTTTTCTCATTGCTTTAAGGGATTTGCATAATTATGACAATTTCAAAAACTGATGTCTCGCCAAAACTGAATCAAAGACACTTCATTCAAAAATCGGTAAATGATGCCGACTTTCTAGACGATGTATATTGTATCTTATATTAAATAACATCTTAATTCATTGCTATAGTTGCTTTTAGAAATTTATTTTAGTTTCTTTGCTGGAGCGACCAAGAGATAGTTGATTATCTTCGACAAGAAAAGAAGATAAACATAGGTAGAAGCACGGTGACCAACCTGCATTACATAGCTCGTTATAATCTGGCAATAATTATGTTGAAACTATGGGTGCTAACTGCCCTATTTACGATGACTGGCTGGGCGTGAGATTTCTTGTAAGAAATAATGAACCAGAATTTCGTTGTTTCACTTGTGGTCATACGGAGTTTTATCGCTATGATAGATTTTAAAATGTTACTTTTTGCGTTATGCTTTGCCTGCAAAGACTGATTTTAGTACAATTTCAACGCACTTGTTAAACGACGACTCAATGTTAGTTCTGACTTTAGTCAAGTTTTGATCAGCTTCTTCCAAAATTTTAGCAGATTCCTTCTCAGCTTCTTCTTTTGAGATATTCATTATTTTTCCCGCTTCTTCTTTGGCGATTTCAATTACTCTCTCTCGAATGTTGGAGATTTCCTGTTCAGAGTGAACCATGAGACTCTTCTTCATTTCGTCCACTTTTGATGAAAGACTATCAATGTCAGACTCAAGCTCTGAAAGAGCACTTACTATACTCTCCACCGATGACATTTATCCCATTTGAATGAATTATTCAAAGTATATATTAATTGATTGGTTCTCCAAATGAAATCTAGAAAAATGATGTTCGTACACCTAGTGAATCAAAAAAGTGCAGAAAGCGGTATTTTCTCGTCTACTTATGCCTTGTAGTCTAATTTTAGACAGGTTCCGATCGAGCAACAGCGAAATAATTAATTATATCTTTAGCAACTTATGCAACTCGTCGATCAGCAACTTTGAGTTTGTAACATATGGAATAACCTTCAGATAAGTTCTGTGCTCATGTGTGATGATTATGTCGTGAGGCCTAATATCGCCTGAGCTATGTCTCCCTTGGACTCTGTCAAAGCAATTAATGCCTTCTCTTTAGATACTGAGGCCTGTTGCATAACTAGTATGACATCTTCTTCTTTGATCGATGGCGTTTCCCTCTGAGATTCTTCTATACTCGTTGCAACTATCTGAAAAATTGTACTATCTTTTCCCTTCATTTCGATAACCTGAGGTTTAGATAGGTAGAACTCTTTATTTTCAGTTCTAATTATTACTTCTTCTACATTCCCCAAATCCTTCATTTCAAGCCCCATTGTGTCCAACATGCGCCTCATGTCACGGTTGCCTGATCGCATCATTTCAACTCATTCATTAATAGCTCTACTTTTTAATCCTTTTCTGATCTTAATGGCAATACCTCTCTTGACGTTCGACTTAAAGCAGAGAGAATAAATCAATGATTTTCCTACTGCCAGTATTTTTCCATCATTATCTATTACCACGCACTCTGAGCCGACCTTGATGTTGGATCCTATCCATAGAATATGTTTACAAAATAATGATTTTCCTTCTCTAATAAACGGGATCGCTTCTTGTATTGGAATGACGCAGTTTTCCCGAAAATCCATGGTTTTAAAAAGAGCTTGCGCTCCTTCGATAGTTAAGGCAATGCCACCGTCAGACCTGAGTGTACCAAAGCTTAAGTCTTTTGAACCAAAACTTTTGATTCTCCCTGTTTTTTTTGAATAAATGAAGTGAAGCTCAGTCAATATGTCAGATGACTTAATATTGAATAACAAATCCAGATGATGAATTACAATATCTCTTCCGAACGAATCAGCCAATCTTATAGCTGGTGAAGTTCCGGTGTTTTAAATATGTCGAAAGTAACTAATGTGAATATACCTTTTACCAGCAATTCTCCAGGCATAGACGCATTTCACTAGTTTATTATGTACTCTTGTGATGGCTTATGCGTTGAGTTTCCAAACAATCGTTGTTCTTCTACCATATTTAATAACTCACGTAGCCTTTAGGAACAAACAATTGATTATTATGATTAAATTTTTACCCAGAAATTTCTCTCCAAATAGGCATCTTACATACTAAGAGACCATTCTCTTTCACCTGATTAGCTTGGTAAATTTCCTTTCCCATAATTATCGAACATTTTCCCAAAACTAATTTTCTCGACTTCGAATCGCTGTACATCACAAGGTAGTATCTCCTTTATGGATGAGTGCAGTATAATTAATAACGGAGATAAGATGATTGACACCATTCCACTTTGAGGTATCATTTGTAGTGATGAATACCTCATCAGTATATTTTGAAGAGAAAAATAATAATGTGGGCCTATTTTCTTTAGCCCTTTTAATCCATACACACTATCGAAGAAGATCTGATTTGAAGCTAAATCGTGAATTGGTATTGTCAAATGATGGTTGTAGAGTACATCGAATTGACGTTTAAATGGGGACGTACAGGATATCATTCACCTTGAGAAAAGCTGCCATTCAAGTGCCAGCTTGTGAAACAGCTGAAGATCTAAATATTTTGCACCTCGGATTTGATAATACTGATTCTATTCAAGGAAAATGTACGACGCACTTGGCCTTTAAAATAGCTGATTACTTGCTTAAGAAAAATGAAATAAAGTTTGTTGATTTTCCTCTATTAATTAGACTTAATCCTAATATTCCGTGGAAGACTAGGGGAAATGGGGCTGTATGTTTACGGATCGCAACTAGAGGAAGCGAACACATTATAGATTACGTCAAAAACTTCATTTCTCTAAATTCGGACATTAGCAACGGTGCTAACCCTGGTTTCGTCGCATATGAAGGAATTACTATTCCTACTAGTGTGAGACAGTTTAGTCGAACCGCTCTATACAACGTATTATGTTTGAACGACGCAGAGAAAATAATTGAAAATGAGTCTATTCAATGTTACAAATGTGGAAATGGCCACGGATCCATTGGGGCCCTCGCTGCCATAGGCTGTCTATTGGAAGGAGACCATACGTTCGAGGCAATCTCCTACAGAACCGAAGAAAACGTAGGTACTCCAAGGTCGCTAAACGAACAATTAGTGCTTAAAATGAGCGCTGTAACCTTCCCACGTACTTTCAACAATATTGATGCAGTACATAAACGGATTTTGATTACCCCTCACGGTCCCGATCCTGTGTTCTGTGGAATTAGGGGTGAAGATCCTACCACAGTTCTGAAGTCATTACTCTCCTTACAAACCACTGAGGTATTGGAGGGTTATATGGTTTTCAGAACAAATCAGGGCACTAATATGCACTTACAAAATCAATTGGCTCTTTCTCAAGTGAAGCCCTTCATGGCAGGGTACGTTAGAGGTACAGTAAGCAAAATTCCGTACATACTTCAAGGAGGCCATGTTTTATTTGAGATCTCTGATATTGCTAGAGATACATATCCTGTTGCAGTATATGAGCCCACTGATCTCGGAAGAATTGCAAAACAACTTGTAATTGGAGATGTTGTTGATATTGGATTTGGGGTTAGGGAAGAGCAGAGTGGCCATTCAAGGATTTTAAACCTGGAGTACTTGGCCGTTCTAAGACTGAATTCAATTGTCCATACTCAGAATCCTTTATGCAAAGTATGTAGAAAACGTATGAAATCAGAGGGCAAGGGTAAGGGATATCAGTGCAAGGAGTGCAAAATTAAAACCATCAAAAAGTATAATGTTACTGTGAAACGTGACATAGTTGAAGGATTCTACTTATCCAGCAACAAATCACATCGTCACTTAACAAAACCCTTGCATAGGTTTGGACGAGAAAATTCATATCCGTACGTGCCAGGAATATATCCATTTCCTAACCCGAACTCCTTTCATCGGAAAGGACATCTTAATGATCGGACTGAATGCCGGAGCTTTTAAAGATAGCGGGGGGTTGATTTGAACCTGCGGCCACTGAGGAATACTGAAGTGGAAACCGCTCTGCGGGTTATGAGCCCGCCGGGATAACTTTGCCTCACCAAGATCTGGCTTCCCCACCCCGCTGTTAAGAAGGTCCAAAGAAGGGAAATATATCTCTGTCTCTATCGGGTCAAATCAGAGAAGTACTGCAGGAACAATTCTTTAGTTATTTACACCAGACATATGGTATTCTTGGTCAAGCGAGTTGTATATCTGATTGGATCCCTGCTCTCTTTCGGTGCGTTCTTTTATTATGCCGTCAATACAAACCTTGAGCCAACTTTTCCAGTAGGCATCATAATCCAATGGTTTAGCCATGTCAGTCGATTGAATATTTATGTATAATACCCGATTATGTTATGTTTTTCGGTCCGCGTAGATTTAATCGAATTTAAATCATCCCCCTTTGAGTCTGACTTGATGGGGTTAATCGTCTTGTTAATTAATTGCAATAGGTGCGGGGGATGGGATTTGAACCCATGAACCCCTTAGGGATGAGGTCTCTCCGCCAGTAAGGATCGTCTGAGCATCGTGTTTCAAATTGAAACTCACGCCTTTGACCTGGCTTGGCAACCCCCGCTTCGATCCATCAACGGTTCTAACCATATATATTCGATAAATTAACTGACCACAATTGCCAAATGGAAGTTCTACTAATCATGATAATGAGCTGAGAGGTAATTGTTATTTAGGCTAGGAATATTGGTTCTAACTGGAAATCTAAATTATCGCTCTTCTAAGCTTACTCTCTTGCCTGCTTGACTAGGAATTATGTTCATTTTGGCATTCTTAAAACATCTGTCCAGTTCTCTCCCTTCAAAAAGTCTGTCTAGGAAAACTGCCAGAGCTGCAACTTCTGAGTGTGGTTGATGGCCGATTGCTACGTTGTAATCTGCCATGGAATAAACCTCGCGAGGTACCTTACTGGCACCAACCACAACCAATATGTTATTTTTGATCTTTATCTGAGGTAACGTCTTATTTAGATTGATTCCGTACATGGTTAAATGAACTACATTTCCCGCATTCCTTTTCCAAGACTTAATTAAAGATCTCCAGTCATTGACAAGTTCTACCTCAAATTCTTGTTGTCTACCCCATCTTTCATTCATATCGTGAATCGTGTCAACAATACGATTGTCTGAATAAGCCATGTAAATTTTCTTACAGCCAAATGCTCTAGACACTAATGCAACATGGGTACTAGTTCTATCATCTCTAACCAACCTATGCCCTAATCGAAGGACCGAAACTTGGATTGGATATTCAGGATCGTTATCAGTTGTCAAACAGTTTTAATTCCAATATTTTTAGCAAGCTTTCCATGTTAGTCCCGGTTTTTGCTGAAATCATGGCACTTTTATGAACCGAATTGGGAATGTCCAAATTTTTTATTGTCTTCTTTACCAAATCCTGATCCACCAGGTCCACCTTATTCAACACATAAACTATCTTACCAAGCGGAATTCCTAAATGATTCATTACTATAAGACTACTCGACAATTGTTTCCTTATAACTTCATATGGATGACTTACATCCAGCACTAGTAATACTAGACTTGAAAATGTTAAATCTTGCAAGGTTGATTTGAATGCGTCTACCATATATGCTGGAAGCTTGCTGATGAAACCTACAGTATCGGATATGATCACCTTATTGTCACTAAGTTTTATGGCACGGCTCATGGTCGACAGAGTTGTAAATAATCCAGAATCCACAAATCTTGATTCACCAGTAAGCCGATTGAACAATGTCGTTTTCCCTGCAGAAGTATATCCTGCGATTGAAATTGTTGGGAATCCTTGTCTCATTCTGCCTATGCGATGCAACAGTTTTTTATTCTCCTCCTTCATCAATTTCCTCTTGAGAACAGTAATTCTACTTTTGATGTCGAGTAAATGTACATCTGCATCATATTTTCCTAAACCCAGAAAACCTGGTTGTTCTCCTTTCTTGGCGAGTCGTACTTTTTCCTTGATTCTAACGACATCATAATGCAATTGGGCAAGATTGACTTGAATCTTCGACTCTTCTGTGTTTGATCTAAGGGTAAACATCTGTAGGATTAGTTTTTCCCTATCAATGATGTCAACCTTACAATGAAGTGCCAAGTTATATTGCTGTGTGGGTTTAAGCACCTCGTCAAAAATTATGAAATTTATTTCGCTAGATTTAACGATCTCTCTTAGTTCTTCGGCCTTACCTCTGCCAACACCATATTTTGATCTAGTTAGATGACGTTGAGTAATTATTTCTTTGATTGAATATCCTGCAGATTCAGCCAGTGATTTGGCCTCTTCTGCAACATGGTAGATAGGATATGTTATCAGTATTGCATTCTTACTTGTTACCTTCATTCATCTTCAGCTACGTACAGTTTAATTCCTAAGAACCTTTCCAATTTTGTCGCAAAGTTTCTATCCGGTTTTAAACTACCTGTTTCAAACCTCCGCAGTAAAGTGGCCTTTTCCTTTAACATCGAGCCTAATTGTTCGTGGGTCAAATTTTTCTGCATCCTGGCTTTTCTTATAATGGCAGCGTAGTCCTCAACTAATATGATATCGTCCATTATTTGATATCTATTTGTGCGAGGATTTTGGAACTTCTTTGATTTTGAAAGGTTCTGAATTACCGGTCTACTAACCGGTTTGCCTCTTTTTGAACAACTCTTGCAGACCGTTAACTGCACTCCGTCTACCAGAACGTCGACTTTATCAAAAGATAAGAGATTGCCACATATTTCACAATATGCCAAGATTAATTGATTAATACTCGGGATGATTTTATCTTTTTCAGGAAATCCGATTTCACACATCTTTGAATCTTTCAAACACTTAGTTCCAAAGCAGGCAAATGTCCAAGCTACACAATGGATCTGGTTTTTCAACTCGTAAGAAGCAATGATGCAAAAATCCCCAAGCTATTTGCGAAGGTCTTCCTCTAACCAACATTTCAGGTCCGTGAATAAAAAACCGCGAAGGAATGCAATTTCGGTCGAGATATGATGCGCCACAAAAGGGCAAAAAAATTCTCTACACCTGAGGATTCTACATATAAGCTCATTTTGAATCCGATCTCATTCTATTATCCAAATATGAGATCCATGGAATAACCTGTTCCTTCTTTAACATTACCATCATGACATTTGCCTGACTGAGAATTGCGGTACCGTCTTCCGGATAGGAAGCTAAGGATACTACCCTCTTTATTCCCACACTTATAACCATCTTGCTGCATTCCAAACACGGCGCAAAAGTTGAGTAGAGTGTAGATCCAGTTGTTGTACTTCCTATACCAAAAAGTGCGCATTGCATAATTGCGTTTGCTTCAGCATGAGTACATAAACATCTATCTAGATTATCACCGGATTTGATCAATCCTTTTTCCCTTTCCAAACAACGGGGGCAGCCACCATCGAAGCAATTTATTATTCCTGTCGGCGTTCCATTGTATCCCGTGGCAATCTGTCTATTCTCTTTTACTATCACACATCCTACGTGGCGAGTAAGGCAGTTAGACCTAAGCTTGGCAACCTCCGCTTGAAGCATAAAATATACATCCCAATTAGGACGAGAAGTCATGACTCACACTAAAAGTTCTACCGATGGTATATAACAGATACTGTTCGTATGAATATCCAACTGTCTATAATGATTGGTATTGACTGGACAACCGAAAAATATCTCACACTAGAACGGTGTGCTAATCGATTGTACTTTATACTTAAAGCCCATTTGACGGAGTGCTTGTTGAAACTCAATTTTATCGCCTGTGACAAAGACAAGCATCTTGCCTGTACCAGTCTTTTTCGAAATCCCATTATCTTTCAGAAATTTTTTTACATCTTTTGCAGTATTGTGCGCAGGGTCAACAAATTTAATCGTTGAAAAGAGGGATTCGAGATAGTCTTTAATCAATGGCAAGTGGGTACTAGATAGTGTGATAACATCCATAATGTCTTCTACCTCCGGTTGGAAAGTACTCTCAAGCACGAATTGCCTAATTTCATTGCTAGCAAAAAAAGAACCATCTTCTATGACGCGGATCAGAGGCGATGCATTTATTCTCGTTACAAATATTTTCTGAGGAACCTCTCTTGCAATTTGTTGTCTCAGTTGAATACTCCTCAGTGTTGATTCTGTAGCCATTATACCTATATGCTTCTTTTTTGTTAATCTGGCTGCCTCAGCAAGCGGTGGTTTAACGCCCATAATTGGAATGGAAGTGCATTCTCTAATGTTGTCAAGAACCTGAACAGACGGTGTATTTGAAGCCATTATTATAAGCTTAGGGCTATATGGTTCCAAAGACTTTATCGACTTTATCATGATCTTATTCAGTTGTTCAGGTGACTTAGTGCCATATGGAAAATTTTCTCTATCCGCAAGATAGATTAGATCTTCTGTAGGGATCTCCGCTTTGAGTTCTTTAATGATTGAGAGAGATCCTACCCCTGAATCAAATACTGCAATTGGCCTATTTGACAATTTTGTCCATATTTCAAATTTGGCCTTCTAGTTAAAAGAGTTACTAACTGCAATATCGATGAATCTGTGATCAGTCCTCGGTACATAAACATGATTAGAGATAGGACATCTAGATATTACATATAACAAAGATATAGCATAACAATACCTAAGTTTTAACTTAACGAGAAAGCGTGTAACGGTAGTTATGTACTTGATCAGATCTATCTTGCAGTACTTATCGCTCCATAATCGGGTTAGTTCTTTGAATTTGTTCATTCATCTGGAGATTGAAAGGATTTATCTTTGATCAGGCGCATATACGATTCAACTTTTTCAGGGTCAATAACGCCTTGCATTACTAGTTGACTACCATCAGCTAATTTTATGTCCAAAGCGACTGCGTTGTACGGAATTTCAAATAGTAATATTGTTTGCTCATCGCAACTTTCAAATATTTTTTTATAATTTCCGTGCTCGTTACTAAAGCACATTATCTTGCTTATCCTTCTTGAACCATATCCAGCGGCTCTACCTCCAGCTGATCCGCGAGATTCTTCCACCACGAATATCATTATAACATTCACGTATGTTTTCGTAAAATCAAGATCTTCTCGACATACCAGAATTTTTCTGTATTGTTGGAGAAGTTCAGCCTCAATTGTTGAAGTCACAATGTAATTATAAGCCAGAAAACGGTATATTTCTCTTCTGATGAAGGTATCTTTTGCTATTGGATACCTCCTATTTTTTTGGGGATTTAGATGAATCCTGTTTCTCTACCTTGATTTTTCTTTAACTTTCGAACTAGTTCCAATATCGGGTCAATATCGTCAGCCTCAGGATATTTTTCAATATATTGATTGAACAATTCTAGGGCCTCTTGCTGGTATTTTCTTTTTAGCATAATCATTCCCTTGTCGCGCAATCCGTATTGATCGTTACTATGTATATGCAGAATCATCTCATTGACAAGTTCAGCTTTATCTATATCTTGACATTCAAAATAACTAGTTTTCAAGTTATTTAGCATTCTAATCATGACCTTTGTCACCGATGCCCTGGCAACAAAATCTCTTGTCAATGCTACACTCAATCTTGGTACAGTCTGATCTAACAACTGTTTCAATGAATAATCGTCCATTATTCGCCCTTCGTTATAAGGATCAATAATTATTTCACTCTCTCCTTCAAGAATATATTTTATTAGGAAATGGGATGGAAAACTTACAGGAACCAACTTAAAATTCAGAGATTCTGCTACACGCATGTACACTATAGACAGTGTGATTGGGATTCCAATTTTTCTCCTTATTACTACATTGAGAAAGCTATTCGAAGGGTTGTAATAATCATCTCTATTGGGTCTGAATTTTTCCTTTCGGTACAATTGATCGTTTATTCTCTCGATTATTTGTGTAGGACGTGATTGAGAGAAGTTTTCTAATGTCTTGCGAATTTTAAGTCCAATCTGATCTATCTTTGATATTTCATTTCTAACGTCCAATTCTGGGAATGCAATTATTCTTGATAGTTGCAGTGCGTACTCGGGCAATCTGCAAACATCATCATAAGCGAGGTTTTTTACTACGCTTTTATCCCAGTCAAACAATGCTTTTTGGATTTTCTCACGCATTAAATTGCAAACAGCATGGACATTAATATATCATTTAGACAGTGCCCGAGTCAACCGAGATTGGCAATGTTGCTGCTTATGATTGCCCACATTATAGAAAAGAAGAAATTCAATTTCCAAGTATTATTATCCTCACCTTAATAGGGAAAAGTTAGAAATAAAGTGGATGGCTGTATCACTAAACTTTCGCAAACAATCGGAATACGTCGGCCAATGCAAAGTGTAGATACTGATATGCAAATACGATTCGTTAATATTACTTAGAGGTGATTATTGTTGTTCCAAGATTATCATTTAGATAGAAAGAAAAAAACTTCTTTTATCTGGGCGTACTAAAATATGGATAGCTATTCACTATATGACTCGCTTACAACAGGATTGAATTTGGAAATTTCGGGGAGATCCGAGATTGCAGGGAAGAGTAAACACAATTGTTCGTGTTTTTTTAGGAAAACTAAACCAGCTTCAGCAGTTCTGTAGAGGCCGGTTACCTCTGAATATTCCATTAGCTTCTTCTCAACCGCTGCTGTGAGATAGCGGCTAAGTTGAGAGTGGGAAACACTTGCATTATTCATTATAGTAGTTTTATATTCCCAATTAGATACAGCCGCCCCTAAAATGGCGGCCATTATTTCAATTTCAGATCGATTCTTCATTTCAGAACCAATTGCCATATCAAAACTACAAATAAAAACTAAGTAGATAAGTATGACTATTACATTGATGGAGAATTGTTGACTAAATATCCGTAAACTGAAGGATGAAGAATTTTGGGTAACTTACATTTTAGTGCTGCCTGATTCTGCTAATGCTGGAGAAATAGATTTTGAAATTTACTTGTATTGCAACTTTTGTCCATCCTTGTCTCTAAATGCCATCCCAAATTCTTTCATCCGTGATAATTGGTTGCTGTCAAAAACAGTGCCATCACGGCATACTAACCAACGATCTATGCAGCAACTACCACATATTCCTATCCCACACTTCATGTATCTCTCCAAACTTGCTTGAACGGGTAAAGATTGTTCTTTTGATATTTCAAAAATTTTCTTCATCATAATCTCAGGGCCGCACGTATAAACACAGTCGTACCTTTCTTCTCCAATTGTTTTTACCATGCCGTCTGAAGCAGTGCCTTTCAAACCATAGCTACCATCGTCGGTTGTCACTATGACCTTACCTTTGCCATCGCTCAAAAACTTTCTAGCATATTCTTCAAAAATGACTTCGTCCTTAGTTCTAGCTCCTATAATCAGAGTGCAACGAATATTCAATCTAGTAATGTTCACCGCTAACCTGAGCAAAGGCACTAACCCGGTGCCACCACCTATAAGTAAAACATTCGTAAACTCTGTTGATATTGTAAATCTATTGCCATAAGGGCCTCTTAGTCCTATAAAGTCCCCGACATCCATTTCAAATAATGCAGTTGTTCCTTTGCCATGCTTTTTCACTGTGACAGCAGCATGACCTTCCCTCCGGGACACCATTACACTCATGGGAATCTCCTCAATTCGTGGGATCCACACCATTAGGAATTGGCCAGCACTGGCTTTGGAACCTAATCTGTCCTTAAAGACAAGAGTTTTTACACTGGAAGTTTCCATTACGGTCTCTGAAATACGGGCCAGTCTCATCAAATCAATATCTATGGGCAAGTCCTACGATTTCTCCGATGTTTTTTATTCCCTTTCTTGCAAGATATCTCTTTAATCCACTTGTAATTCTGTTGAAAAAAGTATCGTCACTATTCCCTAGTATGCTTCCAATTTGAACTGCTGAAGCCCCAGCAATCATATACTCTACTACATCTTCCCAAGATGATACACCACCACATCCTATCACGGGCACATTCAATACTTTTGAAATTTCGTATACGCATCTGATTCCTATGGGTTTGATGGCCTTTCCCGATAAACCACCTATAACGTTACTAAGTACAGGTATCATTGATTGGACATCAATCTTCATTGCTCTTACGGTATTTATTGCAGTGATCATGTCTGCACCGGATTCAACGGCTACTCTGGAGATTTCAACCACATCCATCGAGCCTATTCCAATTTTCACTGATATAGGCTTACGTGTGTGCCTTTTAATGGTTCTTATAATCAAACTAACCATCTCAGGATCATCTCCAATTTCCATTCCCATTTTTGATACATGCGGACATGACAAATTGATTTCATATCCAATAACATTCAAAGAATCCAAAAATGATATCATTTTTGGAAAATCTTTTTCTGAAGATCCTACCAAGCTAACTACGATAGGTACAAACTTATTCCTCATTATTTCGTGAGAAAAAGCAAATACACCGGGATTGGATAAACCTACTGCATTAAGGTAAGTTTTGTTACCTAGGGGAACGATTGTGGGATTAGCATATCCTTTCATAGGGTCCACGCTAATAGACTTAGTCACTATTGCACCAATGTTATTATTATATAGCCGTTCAAAAATGTCCTGGGATATTCCTAATATCCCTGATGCGAGCATCGTAGGATTCCGAAGCCGCATAGGACCTACATTAACAGAAAGAGTGTCACTCTGTTTTTCCCCTTTCAATCATATCCGTTTAAAGCTCAAGTTAATATATTTTAACCTGCGAACATAGATCGGTATTATGTTCACAATGTTCTGTGCCCCCGTGAACTTTCCCGGGAGGAATAAGACAAATATAAAGAAGGCTAGCGTTGCATTGTATTAGTCTTGATAAAATTTTTTGATCCTCATATTCACATGTACTCTAGAACTACTGACGACTATGAAATGATGGCTAGAGCAGGCATCAAGGTGATAGTCCAACCATCTTTCTGGTTGGGAAGTCCAAGAACTACTACTGGCACATTTGAGGATTATTGGGAACACATGATAACTTTTGAAACTGAAAGAGCAAGTGGTTTTGGCATTGAACAATTTGTTTGTATCTCTGTAAATCCAAAAGAATCTACGGTTCGGCCGCTTGCCTTCCAAGCATTAGAGGCAATGTCGAAATATTTGGACAGGGAAAGGGTGGTTGCGATCGGTGAAATAGGTTACAATTTGATAAATGATGCAGAGGAAGAGTTGTTTGTTCGTCAGTTGGAGATATCTTCAAAGAAAAAAATGTTAGCCATGATTCATTTACCACACATGAACAAAGCAGAAGGAATAAGGAGAACAGAAAATGTCATAAAGACACATAATTTTGGTTCCAGGTACACTGACAATATTCTAGTGGATCATAATACAGAGGAGACAATTGAAAAGACTCTTGATCTAGGATTCTGGGCAGGATTAACTGTTTATCCTCACACGAAGCTATCCCCATCACGAGCAATCAAAATCATTCAAAAGCACGGGATAGATAGGATAATGGTAAACAGCGCCGCTGATTGGGGCATATCAGATCCGTTGAGCGTACCTTTGGTGGCTAAAGAAATGAGAAAAAAGGGATTTAGTGCGGAAAAGATAGAAGCGGTAACTTTCCAAAATGCATATGATTTCTTTAGACGATCCCCCAAATTCACATGGCGGCCATGAGAAAAATTTTGTCATGAAACTAGCATTCAGCACAAATGCGTTTAAAAATTATGCCCTTGATGAGGCAATATCTATTATCTCCAAATTGGGATATGAGGGAGTAGAAATTCTTTGCGATGTACCCCATGCATACCCCGGAACTATGCCTGAGGAGAGAATTGTCGACATTA
>JAKEIK010000177.1 GCA_022545895.1 Nitrososphaeraceae archaeon
GCGTTTTTGATTGTCTGGACAACGATGCCATTCACCATAATAACTGATGAATTAATTGGTGTAAACCCTGATGCCACGTACGTCTATGTGAATGTTAATGACCAAGTTTGGATCGTAGGACAGGATCGTTTGCAATCACTCATGAATGAACTTGGAATAATAAATTATGAATCGATACGTACTGTCTTGGGCAAGAATCTCGAAGGAAGAAGGTACATCCATCCACTTTTAGAAATGATCCCTGGATTAAAGAGGCTATTCGATGAAAAGAGCATCCATTTTGTTGTCGCAGAACAATTTGTAGATGTAAGTACTGGAAGCGGATTAGTGCATTTGGCCCCGGCAAATGGGGAAGAGGATTTCGAAATAGCAACCAAGCGCAATATTCCAATTTTCGTTCCTATAGACGATAAAGTAGTTTTTACTGAAGAGGCAGGTCAGTTTCGAGGTATGTATGTAAGAGATGCCGATGAAATGGTCATTAATGCCATGAGGGAAGCTTCTGCATATGTCAAAGTAGGAAAGATAGTACATCAGTATCCGACATGCTGGAGATCTGGCCACAAAATCGTTTGGTTGGCACGTCGAGAATATTTTTACATGATAGATAAGCTTGGCCAAAATCCATTGTCTGCTGCATCCAAAGTTGAGTACTTCTTTGATTCGCCCAGAAACAGATTTTTGGAAATTATCAAAGAGAAAGTTCCTTGGTGTATTTCTAGGGAACGTATTTGGGGAACTCCTCTGCCAATATGGAAGTGTAACTCCTGCGGAGCAAAAGAGGCTTTGTTCTCGAGGACTGAAATAATTAGCAGAGCCAGTGAGCTCCCAGATGGTACCGATTTCGAACTACACCGACCATGGATAGATCGAATACAGCTTAAGTGTTCTCATTGTAAGGATATTATGTCTCGAGAACCCTTTGTCCTTGACACCTGGCATAACAGTGGCGCTTCTCCATATGCATCACTTAGTGACAGTGAATATTCACAGTTGATTCCGGCTGCATTTTTAACGGAAGGAATAGATCAAACGAGAGGGTGGGCCTATACTCTATTAATGGAAAATGTTATTATGCGGAATACGAATCAGGCACCATTCCATGCTTTCCTCTTTCAAGGCCATATGCTGGATGAAAAAGGTAACAAAATGAGCAAGAGCCTGGGAAATGTTATGGATGCTAAAGATCTATTGTCTAAAAACTCTGTGGATTTAGTGCGCTTCTATCTTTTGTGGAAGGCTTCTCCTATAGACTCCCTTAATTTCAGTCTTAGTGAACTGATCGCACGACCCTATCAAGTATTGAATACGCTATTCAACCTGCATGTATATTTACATCAAAATAGTCAGTATGATAATTTTGACACAAAAAATATGGATATAGAAAATGTAACTAAAAGTAAATTATTTGGAATAATTGAAGAGTGGCTTATTTCAAAATTACAATCGCTCATAACTGTAGTTACGCAGTCCTTTGAAAGATGCAGATTTAATGAAGGTGCAAAGGCAATAGAGTATTTTATAATAAACGATCTGAGTCAGGTATATGTTCCTTTTACAAGGGACGATCTGTGGGATGATAGTCCCAATACCTTAGAACGAAGATCAGTAATATACTCAATTTTGGGTCATGCCCTAAGCCAGGTCGATATATTGATTCATCCTCTATGCCCATTTATCAGTAATTATCTACACCTGATGTTCTTCACGACCCAACAATCTATCTTGATAGAGTCTTGGCCAAAATCAAAGGTTTCATTAATAAATCCTAAAGTGGAAACAAATGTCAATATAGCGAAGGAAATCGTCTCCCTGGCAAATTCTGCAAGAACCAAGGCAAAAATAAAGAGAAGATGGCCGATAAGTCGAATTATAGTCTTTATGAAAGATGATGACTTGTCAAAGGTGAACGATCTTACGGAGATTATGAAAACACAAATGAACACAGATTCTCTGGAGATATTGGCAATACCAAAAATCAAGGATGTTTATGGTAGATTGGCAGGTCTATTGAATTACAATGTAGTGGAAATATCAGCCAAACTAAAGACAAAGCGAATTGCTCCACTTTTAAAGAACGATCTTCCCAAGATATTAAATTCCTTTGAGAACGCGGACCAAAGTAAAATCATAAAGACTTTGATATCCGAAGGAAAATCCTTGATAGAATATGAAGGTGATGATTTCGAGATATTCAAAGAAGATGTAGAGTTATTTTATTCTCCATCTCCAGGATATTCTATGGCAGAGTCGGATACTCGAGACATCATAGTCTTGATAGAAACTATACGAAACAATGATCTACTTACTAAAGGCTTGGTCAAAGATCTAGCTAGAAATATACAGCAACTAAGAAAAGAGAAAGGTTATTTGCCGACTGATGTGTTATCATGCGCCTATGTGTCGAACTTGAAGGAAGACGAGTTGACCTCTCTTCTAGATTTCAAGGAGAATCTATCTTATTTAGTAAGAGTAAAATCAGTGAAATTGAGTTTGCGACCAAATGATGATGAGAAATATAAGGAGGTAGAAATTGATGGAAGAAAAGTGTTCGTGTCAATAGAATAGTGATAATAATCTATAGAGAATAAATTTACAGACGATGTTACTTTATAATCTCATAACTTAATGTCAATGTTTGTTGTCATCTAAGTATAAATTGTAAAATCATCAAAGATCATTTATTGAGAGGTAAGCCCTTGGTATTCGATAGTAAACAGACGACATTGGATTATTGCCAGCTTAGCTTCTTCAAGAAAATATTATCTGACGTATCTGCTAATACCGTTAAAACGGGCAAATCATTTGAATTGTATCGGAATTCTCTGGAGGTTACTGAAGCAAGTCTAGAAGAAGAAATAGCTACAGCTATCGGGGAGCATGTTGTAGTTCAAGTCATAAATCACGGCGGGTTTATTCCACCAATAATCCAGATACAATGTCTTTTTACTTTGGATGAATTTTCACAGTGGATTTACTTGAGGAGCAAAGATCTATTTTCTGAATGTGTGGAAAACCTACTAAACTGTAAATCTGTTGAAGTTTTTAAGAATTAAACAGGCAATTACAATATCTAGTTGGTTTTCTAAGTAATATTTATACCCTAGACTAGGCTGCCCTAGTTATTGATCGGTCCTTCAAGTCCAAAGTGTCAAATAACTACGAAAAAATGTTACCTCGATCCGAACTACTTACTAGTGTAACCTCATTCGAATAAATAAGTTATCTTGAAAGGGGCATATGTAGAAATTTATCTCTTAATTTCGTGCTTCCGTCGCAGGAGGCATTCTGGATTGGTCTCACATTTGGGAGACATTTGTAATGTGTAAAAAATAACAAAGAATCTCACATCAATTTCTACAATATGCACAAGGTAATCATTAAATTTGATATATACAAATCGTTTCAGGATGGACGTATATTGTGAGGAAAGACCTTGGGGAAGGTTCGAAAAATTTAATGAAAATACACCTTGTACCGTTAAACTTCTCTACATCAATCAGGGTTCTCGCTTAAGTCTTCAATATCATACCAAAAGAAATGAATTTTGGAGAATTATCAAAGGTCAAGCACTTGTACAAGTTCAGGACAAAAAAGTGCATTTGACTGAAGGTGAAAACATCGCAATACCCAAGGGAGCAAAACACCGGATAGCAGCACCAAACTCCGATTGCGTTATTCTGGAATTGTCGTTCGGTGAATTCGATGAAAATGATATAATCCGAATTGAAGATGATTATAAGAGGATTTGAAAAGTAGGACAAGGTTTCTATTTTGCGTTTAGCGAAAGATAGAAAGATAATATCATTTTCGATCTGATATCTACAATTAGAATCAGGGTGTAGTCCAAAACTAAATAATACTTATTCTTCTTCTCTTGCTAACGAAATACAAATAAAGCCCATGCATTGCTCTACCCATAATGAGCGCAAGTAAAAAGCCACACGTGAACCTAGTGGTTGTTGGTCACGTGGATAATGGTAAATCCACTATTGTTGGTCATTTGTTGGTCGATATGGGTGTGATCGACCAGAGAACTATAGATGCGTTTGCAAAAGAATCTGAAGCTACTGGAAAGGGGGATACCTTCAAGTATGCTTGGGTGCTTGATAGCATTAAGGACGAGAGAGAGAGAGGTATTACCATCGATCTTGCTTTCCAGAAATTTGAAACCTCCAAATATTTTTACACTTTAATAGACGCACCAGGCCACCGGGATTTCATTAAGAACATGATCACTGGCGCATCAGAAGCTGATGTAGCTATTCTGGTCGTATCCACAAAGTCTGGCGAAACTGAAGCTGCTACAGACCCCGGAGGGCAAGCACGAGAACATGCCTTCCTATCAAGAACCCTGGGTGTAGGACAGATGACTGTTGCATTAAATAAGATGGATGATTCCAATTACTCGGAAGCACGGTACAAGGAAGTTAAAGAAACCGTGGAAAAAATGCTCAAACTCGTAGGGTATAACACCACAAAGATCAACTTTATACCGGTATCGGGTTGGAAGGGCGATAACCTTGTCAAGAAATCGGAAAACATGCCATGGTACAAAGGCCCAACGCTTTCTGAAGCATTGGACATGTTTGATCCACCAGAAAAACCAACGGGCAAACCTCTAAGAATTCCAATTCAAGATGTTTATACCATCACGGGTGTTGGTACGGTTCCGGTGGGGAGAGTAGAAACGGGTGTGTTAAGGGCAAATGAAAAAGTGATAGTGATGCCTTCTGGTGTAACGGGAGAAGTAAAGTCTATTGAAACTCATCACACGCAAATGGAATCAGCAGAAGCTGGAGATAACATTGGTTTTAACCTTAGAGGCGTGGACAAGAAATCGATACACCGTGGAGATGTTATAGGTCCAGTCAATAATCCTCCTGCAGTGGCAAAAGAATTTGAAGCACAGATAATCGTGATACATCATCCAACTGCTATGGCTCCAGGATATACTCCAGTGCTACATGCTCACACAGCTCAAGTAGCCGCAACGCTTTCAGAATTCATAGCAAAAATAGACCCAAAGACAGGAGGAGCAACTGAGGAAAAGCCAAAGTTTCTGAAGACAGGTGATGCTGCGATAGTGAGAATTAAACCTGTAAGGCCACTTGCAATAGAGACTTTTAAAGAATTTCCAGAGATCGGAAGATTTGCCTTGCGAGATATGGGAACGACCATAGCAGCAGGTGTAGTCAAAGCCATAA
>JAKEIK010000178.1 GCA_022545895.1 Nitrososphaeraceae archaeon
ATTTCCGTCCCTCTTGTACCCGTTGTTGATGCCGCTCTTGAATTTGTTTTTAGTCTGGTCATCATCTGGTAAAATTGTTCTTGTTGTTGAAGGTTCATTGTTTGTTTACTAAGGAAACTATTATTCATTGTACAATTTAAATAATCTCTTAAATGCTGAGAGTAAGGCCCGACAACGGTACAATCCGAGAACTCAATATGCCTAAAGAGAAACTGGAAGTATTGCAAAAGATAGTATCCTCTCCCCAGACAACGGATGAAGTCAAAAAACTGATGATAAAGAAATTTGAAGAGGTATCTCCTTGTTGTATATGTGGAGGGATACGATCCTTAGAAGTTGTTTACGATGTAGAATTTGCTAGCCGTGTAGAATGGTACTGGGAAGCCTGTACTAATCGGGTACTTTCAAGAAATCCCTTTTAGACTACCTATACAATAATTAGACTCTTATGCAATCTGATGAACAAATAAAGTACTGGCTTGCCATGATGAAAGGAATAACTAATGATGACAGCCTATCGAAGGAGCAAAAAGAGTCCGACCTTGATGATCTGGAAGAACAAATGAAAGATAGGCTATATGACTCGACTCATAATTTCGAAGATGAATACATTGCAGATGTGATGGGAAGAATAGCCGATCTGAGGGGCCTGGATAGCCTGCCAAAATAATCTAAGCAGATTGTAAATTTAGGAATACGGCTTGGGTTCGTTAATAAGCTGGACTCCGTTAACCTAAGAGATGGTAAATAACAAAAGTGGTTTAAGAAAATTAAAACTACAGGTGCAAATGTCCATAGACGGCTGCATTGCAGGCCCTAATGGCGAAATGGACTGGATGGTTGGGTTGCAGGATGATAAAATCAATAAATACGTAAACGAACTAACGGAATCCTTTGGTACCATTCTCTTGGGACGAAAAATGGCTGATGGCTTTATTTCTTACTGGTCGGATGTGATAAACAAACCTGATGACCCTTGGTATGCGCTTGCTAAAAAAATGATAGAAATCCCAAAAGTTGTTTTCACCAAAACATTGAACAAATCAAAGTGGATAAATACAGACATAGCAACAGGTGACCTTACAGACGAAATCATCAAGTTAAAGAGCCGAGAAGGCAAAGACATGGTTGTTTATGGTGGTGCTTCATTTGATTCTTCCTTAATTAAATTGGGACTAATTGATGAATTTCTTTTGTTCATCAATCCTGTTGCAATTGGAAACGGCATGACTATATTTAAAGACTTGAATCAGATTGAAAAATTCAATCTGGTTAAATCAATAGCGTTTGACAGTGGTGAGGTATTACTTCACTATGAGGCAATGAAAGCCTGACAACTTAACGTCCATGTGACGCGATAGTTATATTTTAGGTCATTACCACAAATACTGTGAAATGACATATCTCTGGGTGCTTCGTAAGATTCTACAGTGTAAAGATTCGTATTATTAACAGCATTAATCCCGACGGATCAAGTTACCATTTTGCCCTGGTTAGATAGACTTTATAACCAACTTTTTACTTAGAAGTACAGAACGAACAAAGGTTTATTCAATCTGTACTGGCTGCAACCCGGCCCATTGCATAGCCAGTCAGTCCAGTTAGTTTATAATATTTACATGTCTTAAGCCCTTTAATTGACACATTTTACAATTTCTCTTATTGGTGGTGACGGAATAGGCCCCGAGCTTGCCAATTCGGCGATTAGCCTTTTGAACTCGATTAATGATAACTGTTCTGACCTAAAGTTCAAGATACTGGAAGTGGAAGCTGGCGATACTGCTAAGGAAAAGTATGGAGTGGCTCTTCCCGATTTTTCCTTTGATGCAGTCAAGAAATCTGATGCTTGCCTCAAAGCTCCCGTGGGAGAATATGCTGCTGATGTGATTCTTGTCTTGAGACGATATTTTGATCTTTACGCAAATGTGCGACCTGCAAGATCCTATCCTAACGTAAAGTCAATTAGTCCTTCTATAGATCTTGTAACCGTCAGAGAGAACACAGAAGATGTTTATTTAGGTTGGGAATTTGCGATTGATGATGAAACGGTGATTGCACTACGGCTTACCACTGCAAAGGCGTCTAACCAGATAGCTGAATATGCATTTAGGGAAGCTAGGCGCAGAAATAAAGGGAAAAAAGTTGTCGCAGTACATAAAGCGAATGTAATGAGAAAAGGTGACGGGTTATTCGCAAGTATCTGCAGGAAGGTGGCAAGTAAGTATCCCGACATAAATTATAGCGAGCTATATGTTGATGCTTGTGCCATGAATTTGATAAGGAATCCTGAAGATTTTGATGTTATACTTACTAGTAACTTGTTTGGTGACATAATTTCTGATGAGGCAGCACAGGTTGTGGGTGGATTAGGATTAAGTCCAGCAGCAAACGTTGGACAAGATTTCGCATTGTTTGAACCAGTCCATGGTGCTGCATTCGATATTGCAAATAAGAACATTGCAAATCCTTCCTCTATTTTTTTGTCAATAAAGTTGATGCTTGAATGGTTGAGTGATAGAAATGAGAGTAATGGGGAACTAAAAATGATGGCTAATCATATTGAAAATGTGTTGGTAAAGTTGCTTACAGAAAATATAAAGACAAAAGATATTGGCGGAACATTACATACAAATGAGTTCACGAAGGAGTTCTTACGTAGAATGTTCTAGATGGCATTAGTTGTAAAATTATAACATTAGACGTTATAATACAACGAAATCCCCACTCAACATTGAACCTAAGTCGAGTCATTCAATGCGCGGGTTTCCTCACCTTACTCGTTATTTGGAGCCGCCTCACAAAACTCTGTTAGCACCCCATTTAGTGATTTTGGATGTATGAACGTTATCTTTCGACCATAGGAACCCGTCCTCAAGTTCCCGATCATCCTAATTCCATTTGCTGCAGCTCTATCGACATCATCCTCGATGTTGTCTGCTGTTATTGCTATATGATGAATCCCCTCTCCTCTGTCAACAAGAAATTTCTTTATCGGGCTGTCATCTGCAGTAGGTTCCATTAACTCAATTCGCGTATCTTCAAGTCGCAGAATTG
>JAKEIK010000179.1 GCA_022545895.1 Nitrososphaeraceae archaeon
GATATTATAGTCAACAAGACAGGCCAAAATCTGGCTACTGTCAAAATTATTTTTGCAGCACATAATCCACAAGCATACACTGTTTTATTAAATGGAATTCACTATAACATTTTTGTTAACAATCAAACAGTATCATCCGGTGATATTGGAGGCGAGTCATTAATAGACATCATGACGGAGGTACCAGAATTTCCAATAATAAGTAATGATACTGTTACACTTAAGAACGTACAAAGTACACATACAAATGAGATTAAAAATGATATATCTAATGCAATGACTGCAGGAAAAGCTTGCTTTACAGTAAATGGAACTTACTTCTACAGACAGGCAGCCAATCTGACTGCATCAGGAGGAGGGAATGAATTTCAACTGAAGTTTCCTAGTGGTTGCAGATAACTGAACAGTACTAATCAAGTTATAAATAAAGATGTGAATTATATTATCGATTCTCAATCCATAAATAGACTGAGTCAATTCACTTATTATTATTCTCACCGCTGAAGGAGCGGTTTTAAAAAAGATATAACGTACCTCTATACTAGATCGGAATGTGAAAGTAAGGACAATTCACGCCGTCGTAATTATCTATCTAATGACTGGAATTTCACTAGCAGGTAACTTGCTGGAAGTAACAGCACAGTCACAAGAAAAGAAGCCTTCTTTCTTGAATTCTAGCAACATCGTGAATACTTCAACTACGGGAAATTCAATACCGTTTCTAAATAAGTCGTCAATCACAATACTGAGCCATAATTCTTATGTTGACAGTGTCGGATACTTTCATGTCGTGGGAGAGGTTGAAAATAATACTCCAAACACGGCTAAATTTGTTCAAATAACCGGCACTTTTTATGATATCAATAATGCGGTTGTGGGCACTCAGATTACTTATACTAATCCATCTAACATAAGTTCTGGTGCAAAGGCTCCCTTCGATTTAGTATTGGTGTCTACAAGTGTTCCTTCTTCCCTAGTAAACCATTACAAACTATCTGCTAGTTATCAGTAAAGAGATAATAATATTGCAAAATTACATTATTTTTTAAAATTTACTTTATAATGCTCGGAAGGAGTGACGTTCAGAATTGAATATAAGGCAATAAAGTGCGTGTATATCTAGACCACCAGAAATTATTGAATTTTTTACAAATGCGAATATTCTTGATGGGTCGGGAGGGATGAATCTGATTTTTCAGATAGGTCGTATTTAGAATTTCTAGTTCTATATATAAAGAACTTTATGTCGTAACAATGTCGGTTACTTAGATTCTATTTAGGTAATATTCGAAATATTTTCCCTTGTCCAATAGATACTACATACAAGTAACCATCTGGACCTACTGTAAGATCTGTAACTCCTCCAAAACCCTGACCAAATAACATTTTATCTACACCTGGTGCAAATAGACTTGTAAGGAACTTTGACGCAAGTGAGTTAGGAAGGACAAGTTCTGTCCTATTGGTAGTTAATTTAAAATGATATATACGTCCATTATGGACATCACCTACGAACATATCATTTCTATATTGAGTACCCAATTTGTCCGATTTTAGAAATATTAGGGATGTCAGTCCTGCAGTCCTACCCCAAACTAGTTTAGGTTCACTATATTCACCTTTACCTTCAAACGTTACTAGTTTATTTTTATCAAATTTTTGTTGAGAATAAGAAAAACCATAAATTTCATGCCATCCGCTGTTAAAACCAGGATATACCAGATTTATTTCATCACCCTGAACTGGTCCATTCTCTGTTTCCCACAAGTTATTAGTTACAGGATCAAAACCTAATCCAAAACTGTTTCTGATGCCGTATGCATAATATAATTTTAATGGCATTGAATTTCCCAAAATTCCTTCTTCGGCTGGTTTGCCATCCTGATTGATTCTAAGTATACCACTCCGTCCGTCCGCGACTAATCCGTCTCCAAAGTTCTGAGTCATTGTCCGAATAATTGGTTTTTTAAAAGAAGCGTCAACATCACCTATGGGTATGTACAGATTATTGTCTGGACCTATCTCTATTGCTCCTCCATTATGCCTTGGCCCGGGCTTAGCAGGTAAATCCAAAAGAAGGATAGGATTTACAAGTTCGTTACCAACAAGTTCGTATCTGTAAATTCGATTTCCTTCGGGTTGTAATCCTTTTCGATCATCGTAGTCCTTGCCATTTATCTCAGTATAGTATAGAAAAACAAAAGTTCTGGAAGCGTTCTTAGAAACAGCGACACCTAACATTCCTCTTTCAACCGAATTTGCTACGTTTACATCCAGCAAGGGTTTACTTGAAATAATTCCGTTTGTCACCCGTTCAACTGTACCTTTGTCTTTTTCTAGAACAAGAAAGTCGTCTGGTCCCAGAAAAGCCATAGTTGTAGGCAACTCTAGTCCACCAACTACTAGTTCAACTTTTAGATGAGGATCTGCAACAGATGGCTTGCTTTCAGTCTGAAGAAAGTCACGCTCTTTGAAACCCTGCTGGGCATTTGCCTGATTATAAAAACAAGGAACAATAACAATGGCGGAAAGTACAAAAACCCTAATAGAAATCTTCGTTATTATCAATCTATGATCAGCCAATAAGCAGCAGAAGTCGGTATTAATTCATAAGTCCAAGTTAAAGCGATAATTGACAAATATTCAATCATTTTATTGGAACTGCAATATGAAAACAATATAGCTTTAATCAAAAATCAGTTAATGTCAGTTATTTCAGTTTATGGAAGTAAATTATTCTTACTTATTTATTCCGCTTTATTACTCTAGTGATAGAAAATAACCAACTCCTAATAATAATTTACTTTATTAAATATCCCTTTTGATATAATTACATAATAGTAATGAAACATCAGGTAATCATTCCACAATTTCTACGTACTGAATCTATTAGAAATTATATCCCGCAAACCCTCAAAATTCAAAAAGGAGATACCATTACATGGATTAATACGGATTATGAATCTCACCATCTCTACTTTATTAAAATTGATGCTGACCTAACAAATATTGAAGTATTAGATGAAAGACTTTATCTAAACTCTGGAGAAGTGGGAGAAATCATGTTTAATTATAATTATGGACGAATAGACTACGTATGTAAAATCCACAGAAGAGAAGTTAATAGTATTGCTATTTTTACTGAAGACTACAATTGTATGAGCAATACTCAAAGATTAAGATATCTTCAAAAAAGATATAATATCAAGATTCCCAACCTGTCAATCTATCTTGATGGAAATAGATAGTTGAAGTAAAATATGGCAAATCAGAATATTACAGATATTGATCCTTATTCTAGGGAACAACTAGGTATGTATTTTGATCCATTCATATACAAACATATTAAAGAATTAAAGCTAGATGGAGTCAACATCAATAATTTCGTTATTGTATTTTGGGATATAAGTAAATTTTCAGGCTTAGTTAAAGAATTAAAAGCTTTATTGAAAAAACGAATGAAAAAACAAGGTCCTATATTTCATGAACTAGAATACTTATTAAGAGATTATTATAATGAAGCCACAACGGTCATAAAAAAAAATAATGGAATATTGGATAAATTCATAGGTGATGGAATTTTCGCTTATTTCGGTTACCAGGATAAAGAATTTAATATAGTTCATTCAAAAGCAATGGACGCTGCTTTAGAGTTAAAAAGGAATTTCATAAAAATTAAGGAAAAACATTTGAAAATTTTATATTCTCATTATGATTACAAGCCCACTACCGATATAAATTTGAAATGTGCTATGCATATTGGTCAAGTCCTATTTGGATATTGGTATTCTCCTCTTCGAAGTCAGATTACTGCTATCGGAGATGATGTTAATTTCTGTAGTAGACTTGAGGGATTCGCTGATAATGATCAAATTATCATTTCGA
>JAKEIK010000180.1 GCA_022545895.1 Nitrososphaeraceae archaeon
GAATTGAATTGAATTGAATTGAATTGTTCAAGGTATGGAATAGATGCACAAGCTCGGATCCTTCTTTAAGGTTTATAGACTCGAGATTTTGGCCATGACCTCAATCTGCGACTTCAAGTAACTCTGATGTTTTCATATCTCGAACACGAAATAAAAACTAGAAATCGTTTGTAAATTTTATTTTCATGATATTGTGAAACGACATTTCCCTGTATGAAAATGGATTGGCTGACTTCTTTTTTTAATATGTAAGGTTTGAAATGATATGGTGATAGTGCATTATGGACATCGGCTTTCTAACTCAAAAATGGCATATCACTTGACATGAATTCAATTAGAAAAATCTTGCACTAAAAAAAGTTACGTAGATCATTCCATCTGGACTAACTCTTCTTGGTCTTTGTCTTTTGAACAAACTCAGTAAAGCCGCATTTACCACAAGTGCTTCTATCAGAATGCTCAGCCATGAAAACCCCCCGTCCACACCTAGGGCAATCCCTTTTTTTCCTTACAAGTTTGTCGTCAGACACTTCGTAAAACTTAAAAATTTGTGTCTCTCCACCTTTTTTCTTATCTGTATTTTTCAAACTGATCCTCCATACCCAATACTTATCAACCCAATATACTCCTACTTATTCTTCTTGCCCGATTTAGAGGATTCTAATGCTGCTTGCTTAGCCTTCAATTTCGCAGCTTTTTCATCTTCAATAATCTTCTTTCTTTCTGCTTTCCCCAGCAAGCGCAAATTTCTATGCTTAGGTAGAGAATCCTTCATAGCAGCTTCGCTTTCGTAGATGTAAAATGACGCGTCTACATCTGGCTTTCCATAGCTGCAATTCATACTGATTGGGACAATTGTTTTTTTCTCAATATTGTTCTTTGCAGCAATCAGGTTTATAGCATCAGTTTTAGTAATTCGTCCTGCTGCATTTTTTATTATCAACCGGAGTTCTTTTCGCTTCATGAATAGATTATCAAAGTCCCGTAGTACCACAATTTCTGTTTCCAAAGCAATCTAATAGCACTCCTGGGTGCTCATATAAGGATTACTTGAGTAAATTATCACGCCAGTATTTAGATTTCGTCTGCAGCCAAGATTTCTACATATCTTGAGCATTCAGCTATGACAATGTACTATTCAATCCAATTATGAATCCTGAGAAAAGGTCTAGGGAAGATAAATAGATAATAAAAACGGGCCCGACGGGCTTCGATCCCGTGACAACTGGCTTCGGAGGCTTGTGCTTTGCAAGGCAGAACAGCACCCTTTCCTGACTAGGCGACGGGCCCATACAATAGTGTTATATTGATAAATTATTTGTACCTATCTATGAATAATTATTTCCATCCTGAAACAACGGTAGTGGGTATCGGACCCTGATATAGCTACTAAATCATTATTAAATGGTATTTAATATTGGAAATATCTTCTCTGGGTATTCAAGAACTAACAAGGGAAAGATTAAAGATGGTCTGCAGGTAAATGTTGCCTTTGTCAGGCATCTGTGATTTCTCTGATTCCCAAGAAAATAAATGGTGTTAAGGCCTTTGCAGTTGACATAGACGGAACATTAACTGAAAATGGCAACGGCTTGGTGCATTTGCCCGCTGTCTCGAAGCTCAGATTCCTAGAACGATCTGGCTACAGAGTAGTATTTGTAACAGGTCGCTCAGCTGTAGAAGCGTATATCTTGTCTGTATTTTGTGGTACAACAAAAATTGCAGTTGGGGAGAATGGAGGTGTTGTTATTACTAGGCCCGACAAATTTACTATATTGGCAGACAAAGAAAATTGCATAAAAGGGTATCATTTTTTGTTGGAGAGGATTCCTGATGTAAAGATTAAGCCTGTTTTTCCTCGCCTCTCAGAAGTTGTTCTAACAAGAACGTTTGATATGCAAATTGGAAAATCCATTTTAGAAGAAAGTGGACTTGGACTGTACTTGTCCGATAGTAAGTATGCCTATCACATTAATCAAATTGGAGTAGATAAAGCAACAGGGTTGACAAGTGCGTTAGAGATGCTTAAAATCGATGCTAGCGAAGTTGTGGCGATTGGTGACAGCGAGACCGACATTCCGATGTTCGATCTCTGCGGATTCAGCATCGCATTGGCTCATGCTGAGACCGATGTAAAGAACAGGGCTAATCATGTTGTTGACGGGATTTCAGGCAAAGGCTTGTCAGAAGCAATTGACTATATCTCATTCAACTATCTTAGAGATAAAAAATGACATTCCAACGCTTTAAAGATCAAATAGATGACGTTATGAGAGATTCACTAAGGAAGATGGGTCATAAGGACCAAGAATATGAGCTTCTTGAACCATCAAAAAAAGAATTTGGTGATATAACCTGCAATGTGGCATTTCTTTTAGGCAAAAAACTCAATAAATCTCCATATGAAATTGCGTCAACGATTGTGAAAAACTATCTAAAAGACTCGATTCAAAAACAACAACCGAGATACATAGCCTCGGTTGAAGCTCACCCTGTTGGATATATCAATTTTACGGTGGATTGTATTAGGCTTGGTGGTATCACTTTGAAGACAGTACTGCATGACAAAAATTATGGCTTTGTAGACATAGGAAAAGGAAAGAAGGTAATTGTCGAACACACAAGTGTAAATCCAAACAAGGCGCTGCACGTAGGCCACATGCGGAATGTTATACTTGGGGATACCATTGCTCGACTTCTGAAATTAACAAATCATAGCGTTGTTGTTTTAAATTATGTGGACGATTCTGGGTTACAGATTGCCGACATCCTAGTAGCCTTTCTCTATGCAAAAATTCCGGAAGAGCCTCAATCCGAATTTATGAAATTTGACAAGTATTGTGGAAATGAAGTTTATGTGAAGGTCAATGGGCTCTATAAGTCTGACTCTTCCCTCCTTGAGAGAAGAAAACTGGTGTTGCAAGCGCTAGAAATAATTGATGGATCAATTTCGGCTTTCGCATCTAGAATAACACTCAAGGTTCTACGAGAACAGTTAAAAACGTGTTGGAGATTAAGGGCCCGTTACGATTTGTTAAATTTCGAGTCTCATCTATTGTTTTCAAGGTTGTGGGATCAAGTATTTCAAATGCTTGCCGCTAAAGGCACTATCGAATACCGTACCAGTGGAAAAAATATAGGCTGTTGGGTCTTCACATCAGACGTCGAATCAAACGAAAAAGTAATAGTAAGAAGTGATGGAACCGCAACCTACATTGCCAAGGACATCACGTACGCTGCGCTTAAAGTGGGTATAGTCCAAGATCCATTCAGATATTATATTTTTTCAAATCAATGGGATGGAACTAATCTGTGGGCAACAACAATCCGGGAGGATGTGGCAAAGATTACCCCTATAGAGCGGTCTGTTGATTCCTATATAAATGGCAACATCTCGAGCAGGAGACATTTTTATCCGGCAGATATGGCTATCACACTAATCGATAATAGACAAGATAGACTACAGCGCATATTGGGAGAAATCATTAATAAGATGGAATATAGAGTCCACATTTACTTTCCATTGAGCTACGGACCTGTGACACTAAGTTCACAGACTGCAACTCAACTTGGAGTAAGTATAGAAGAAAATAAGAATTCTGTTAGCATGTCCGGAAGAAAAGGAATTACTGTCGACGCAGATTCCGTACTAAATGCATTGCACAGAAAAGCTAAGCAAGAAGCGAAGGAAAGAAATCCTACTTTTAGTGACGATGAACTTGCCGAAATTGCAGAGGAGCTGGCGATTTCAGCCATGAGATATAATCTAATAAAATATGATATTGAAAAAATTATGAAATTTGACATTGAGGATTCTTTGAGTCTCAATGGGGACTCAGGGCCATACATACAATATACACATGCACGTTTATCCAGGTTAATTGAAAAATCGGGACGCAGTGTGCTTGCTGACCAAAGTAGCAATGACTTTATGTTGGAGGTGGCGGATCTGCTTAATCAGGAAATTGAATGTGGGCTTCTAATACAAGTATCCCAATTTGAAAATATTGTACGAAACGCCGTAGAAAATTTCGACCCTAAAATTATTGCTCGCTATCTGCATCGTTTGGCCACCATATTCAATGTTTACTACGAAAAGATACCGATAGTAAAGGAACAAGACCGTAGAATTAGAGATGCAAGGATCACGTTGGTAAGAGTAATTAAAATTACTTTAATCAATGGCATGAGAGCACTTGGAATAACACCTCTCGAAAGGATGTGACATTTTATTGTTATCGGGTTAAGGGTCAGTGTTCTTTGGAATGTGTTTAAGAACTACTCATAAATAAAACATGGTGAGACTACTTTACTATTGATATTCCAGATATTGTAAATGTACTGACTATGGGGTTGTAGATCCTTAATTCGTCACACATTTTGACAATATCTTTTCTTGCGTTTTCTATTGACTTCGCTTTTATAATGATCTTAAGGCACTTTCCACAGCGAACGGACTGAACAGAAGAGTACCCGCCATTAATCATGAGATCCTTATAAACCGTCTCGCCTTCAGGATCACCTATGTCTTGCTTATTTTCTATTATAACATTAACCAGATATTTATTCAAAGATGTCGCTTATTGTTAATTATAAGTTAAGTTGCATAAAATCCTTATTTTTTCGTCTTTTTACAAATACATCTGCACCACTTTACCATTAAGGATCAAGGTATCAAGGTAAAAACATAATAATTGATATTGTATTTGATTTACTTTAGTCTCAAATGGAATTTGGTAGTTGAATGGTATACTTTGGATAGTTTGAGCCTTTCAACGTAAAATAATATGAAAAAATGTCATTATTTACACAAGCACCTTGCAAGGATACTCAATGCAATACGCAATTAACACTATTGTTTGATTTAGACTAACTGACACACGATTGCATACATTTCAGTAGTAAACCAGCTGATTGAACGGGCATTTTCATGATAGCATTATGAATTCAAACAACTTTACGTATTTACCGACGCAAGCAATCCTTACGAAAGTTTTAATTACCTGAAGGGAAATCCTGCAGCGATTCGTCAAAAATATAGCATTGGTCATGTAGCTCAGCCCGGTTAGAGCGAGGGTTTTGTAAACCCTAGGCCGTGGGTCCAAATCCCACCATGACCTTATTTCTAACAGTTCTTTCAGGTTTGTTGTATATAACGTAAAATGCCCATTTAATACAATCATAGTTTAATACAGTAAGTATCTCTAAGTCGCACAATCAAAAACCTTTTTTTAGACATGACGTATCATTGGTATTGGATTTACAAATGCCTGAAGAACAGCAAATAAAGGTAAACAATCACATATACAAAGTTTCTATGAACGACCAGACTAGAATGTATGCCATGAAACTACGCAGATTGTATCAACAAACATATACTGACGTTGACTCTTTTGATGAACTGAGCTCTGAAATATCCAATACACTAAATAATCTCCTTAAATTCGCATTATCTCCAGAGGTACTCGAAGAAGATATGGACGGAACTGTGAAACAACTATTAAGTATGTTTGAAAAAAGCCAAAAAAAGTAGGTTATCTACAGTCAATCCTTATCTAGTCCACATCAAATCATTTTATCAATGGCCCATAAGCGTTTGCGTAATGATCGAATTTATTGAGTATTGAATAATTGTTAAAAAAACAAACTTTGATAATCTGCTCTTGTGTTGCCTCAGGGAGCTGCCACCGATGTAACTAACGCAACTGTAACCGCAGACACGAGTTCGCTTGTTACATTAAGTGTTTTAAATACATAATTCAGGTTTAGGTAGGAGCTAGAATACAATATGTCATTCAGTACCAAATGGATAAAACCCCAAGCTGAAAGCGTTGGTACCAAGATATTGGATAACTTTAAGCCACAATCTCCTCTGAAGCCCAGGATTGAAGAGGCTCAGAAGAAACTTCAAATGCAGATTGCAAAGTTAGACAGTATTTCGATTAAAACAGAAGAGAAAGATCAACTAGTATTCAAAAGGGTAATTCAAGCAGTACAGAACCATGAATCTCAGTATGCAAAAGTTCTTTCCGGTGAATTGGCACAGATTCGTAAGATGAACAAGATGGTGAATTCGGCTAAATTGGCCTTAGAGCAAATACAGTTGCGACTGAACACAATCACTGAACTAGGCGATGTTGTAGTTACCCTGAGTCCAGCGATGTCAGTAATCAAAGGTATCCAAAGCGGTTTATCTTCTATGATGCCAGAAGCCGATCACTCTCTGTCACAAATTTCAGACATGCTTGGTGGCATACTAACAGACTCAGCTCAGATTCCTGCCGCAGAACTCAATAACAGTAAAGTAATGACAGAAGACTCGCTAAAAATAATAGAAGAAGCTACAGCAATAGTCGAACAAAGTATGAAGGAAAAATTCCCAGACCTGCCATCGATTGGATTGGGAAGCAAGGATGCAGAGGCAACACTATACTGATTTATTAATATTCAGCCGGCGACAACCAAGCAAGAGTGGCAGTAGAATCTGTCACGATACTATATACTAGTAACTGGGACTATTTCGACCAAGCGCAATTTTTCTAATTTCTTTTTTTATCCTACTAATGGTAGGATAGCTATAACCCTTATCTCTGTAAGTCTTGATCATCGATTTCCAGTTGGAGAGTCTCCATTTTGCTTGGCCCGCCGTCAGCATATTAGTTTCTCTCTTAACCTTGCTCTTTCTCCCTAACATCAAGTAACCTTTGTCTTTTGCAATCTGTCTATTGTAAGCGAACTTGAGTCCGGCGATAAGTGATTCCGTATTTAGGAAAGAAAAATAGCGGCTTATTTCTTCACATTGGCGCTC
>JAKEIK010000181.1 GCA_022545895.1 Nitrososphaeraceae archaeon
AAATAAGGTACATGCTGATGGTCATATAGGTGCAAATAATTCATACATATGCAAAAGACTGCATGTTTAAATTGACTTAAATGCACTTTGATCTGATCTGTCAGGCGTTGTCTGGGAAAGCAGAGAGATTATCTCCAATCGTACTACACCTAAAGAACATTTCAAAAGAATACAAAAGTTCAAATTCAATTGCTCAAACGATTTTTGATGGTATGGATCTTAAGATTAGTGAAGGTGAGTTTGTAACTATAATAGGAAAATCTGGCTGTGGAAAAAGTACTTTGCTTAATATTGTTGCCGGTCTTGACAAATCATTCATTGGTGAGGTTATAGTCGAGGGCAAGCCAGTGAAATCTACAAGTCAAGACAGGATAGTTATATTTCAAGAAAATGCTCTATTTCCTTGGCTCAATGTTATACAGACTATAGAATTTAGTCTAAGACAAGCTAGGGTCCCAAAGGAACGGCGCAGAGATCTGGCCACGAACTATCTTAATATGGTGGGGTTAAGTGATTTCGCTGATGCTAATGTCCATGAACTTTCGGGTGGAATGAAACAGAGAGTAGCTATCGCGAGGGCACTTTCGCTCGATCCAAAGTTTTTACTTATGGACGAGCCATTTTCTGCTTTGGACATTCATACAAGACAGTCACTATGTAGCGAGCTATTACGAATACATGATGAAACGAAAAAAACCATACTCTTCGTGACTCACAATATAGATGAAGCAGTTTTGTTGGGAGATAGAGTTATCCTCCTTTCTCATTCAACTGGAAAAATCAGGAAAGAATTCATTGTGAATAGCCCTAGACCCAGGGATTTACACCATGTAGCAATAAGAAATATTGTGTCTGAAGTGATGGATGAATTACGAGAATCTTCTTATAGGAACAAGGATCTGTCATATGCAACTACCATTTCAATCTAAACAAACACAGGAAAGAAAAAATCATAGGAAGATCGATTTCAAGGATGCTGCAAGTACTGCGGCGTTCCTTGTTGTATTTATAGGGATTTGGGAAGTAATATTCCTACTTGGGGTATTTCCTATAGTATCGTTACCATCGCCACTGATGGTTGCTCAATCACTTGTAGATCTCATCGCCGAGGGTACATTGATTTATAGTACTGCTGTTACCCTGCTGAGACTTTTTGTTGGTTTTAGTACCTCTATAATTATCGGTGTAGGAGTAGGATTGGCCATGGTGAAGTTCCCGCAATTCGGAAAGACTATGAATTCATTTGCAGTGGGCCTTCAATCGTTTCCGAGTATTGCGTGGGTGCCGTTTGCAATACTGTTAATAGGATTGAATGATTCAGGAATCCTTTTTGTAGTGATAATGAGTTCGGTATTTTCTATCATGATTTCAACCTATAGCGGCATTAGAAACATTCCTCCAATTTATATACGATCTGCGCGTAATATGGGTGCAAAAGGAATATCGCTGTTCCGTCATGTCATGTTACCGGCTGCGACCCCTTCACTTATAGTCGGTATACGCCAGGGCTGGTCGTTTGCGTGGCACGCATTGGTAGGTGCAGAGATGTTGATCACAACGCTGGTGGGATTGGGTTACATTCTTTCAGTAGGTAGAGAATTCTCTAATATGCCTCAGATAATAGCTGCCATGATAGTTATATTTACAATAGGATGGATATTCGATAGATTAGTGTTTTCAAAGGTAGATGAGAAGGTACGCGATAGATGGGGGTTGAACCAGCATACTGAAAGATAGCTTTCCACTATATACTACAACCAGTCATAACCATTTACCAATCAATTAATACATCTCCAAGATATCTAATCATTAGAATGAATGCATTTTTGCCATGTTATTGAACTGTGTCCTCCATGATTTGCAAGATTCCTTATTGAATAATTTTACTTTAAGAGATCTTCACAATTCTTAGCAGTTGATATCCAGTGTGCTCTGCAAGCCAGCGCCGGAAAAAAAAAAACAATTGTTCTTTATTAATTTTTAGATGATCTTCTTTCGACAAGAGATAAGTTTGGAATTCAGAACAAGTGTAGGGGGGATATGACGTTAAATGTTTTACTGTCAACTGTTGCGTACCTCAGAAATATCCAATCGAGGCTTACTAGAATATGAACTATAGACTATTGTTGTTTGTTGTTGTGACGGCAGCACTTTCCATAACCGTTCTAACTTCAACAACTGAGAATATTCAGGCGAAAAACCAGGACAAGTCCATAAGCAAAATTTGTATAGACGGCAAATGTACTGTTACAATTTCGGACTCTGGTATAAACACAACTCTTACAGATAAAAACATGACTAAAATAGATAGCTTAAATTCAAAAATGTCGTCTCTTAAATCAATGTTCGATTCAATACGCTAGTCACATCTAGCGTAACACGAACAATATGTGGACTTAATATAAGTTAGATAGTGTTAATAGTGCATCTAAAAAGTCAGTGACGAGAATCTTTAACACTTTGTGGTCATAAGATATCAGATCTTGTAGTAAAATATTAGAAAAATCCTACTCCAAATTATTCGAATCACCTTAAATTTCACTCATTGGATGACTATAGGATGGGGCTTTTCTTAATATCACTAATTGCTATCATTTCTGCAATGGTCCTAACTGGAGTAACCTTCGTAACATTGTCAGGACAAATGGTTGAAGCAAAAACAAAGTCATACCAATTAACTGTATATTTGGACAATGCATTT
>JAKEIK010000182.1 GCA_022545895.1 Nitrososphaeraceae archaeon
CAATAGAATGTAGCATGGTTGATAACATCAAAACCAGATTTGCGCCTTTCAAGATCTCTTTGTATTGCCTCTGCGCTTCTAAAATATCCGCCACCACATCTGGAATAGGTCCGTCATCCCTAATGGATCCGCATAAGACAAATGGTATCTTATTGACAATACATTCATACATTATGCCTGATTTTAAGATCCTTTTCCTTACCATATTTTCGATGGATCCTGCCTTAAATACTTCGTTTATGGCCAGCATATGATTCCTATGACCACGGACAGCTAATGTACCATCCTTGACATTCATCCCTAGCGATGTACCCATCAATGCGTTTTCAATATCATGTACTGCCAGAGCATTCCCCGAAAGAAGACCGTTAACATATCCCATTCTAATCATCTTTGCTAATGATTCTGCAGCACCAGAGTGAACAACCACGGGTCCAGCAGTTACTATTATTTTTCCTCCTGTCTTCTTAGTGAGATGTATATCCATAGCGATTTTTCGCGCTATTTGGAGGGTTGGTCGTTCACTGGAGCTAGAGCTGCTCATGAATTGAAATATGTCTATGCCTTGCCTGGGACGCTCTTCGGGAAGAACTTTCACCCCTCGTTCCCCGACAACTATCATGTCGCCTTTTCGCACCTCTCTTATCATTTTACATTCAGCAGTCCTTAATTTGATATCAATTGCGATGCACTTGTCCATCATCATATTGCGGACATCTATCCATTCATTTGAGTAATATATCTGAGTTGAGTTGTTCGTTGTACTATAAAAATCACTGGGCATTACCATATCCTCTGGGGCTGGTTTTATGAGTACCTCCTCTATCACAACAGGCTGTGCACCTTCTATATATAACGTTGCTAATAACTGGTCAAGATGCTTCTTATTCTTGCCGTGAACCATTAGACGTGCATAACTGAGCTCGTTCTTCCTCTTTCCTATTTTAAATTCAAGGACATTGAAATCACCCTTAAGATCCATGATCTTATCGAAGATTCTTGTGAGGATCATAGAGTCAATTAAATGGCCCCTGACTTCTAATACTCGTTCAAACTTTTTTTCCGACAGTTCTATCACTTATTTAGATTTAAATCACATTCAAGCGATAATTATACGGGAAGAGACAATTTTCCAAAATATTCTTGCATCGCCTCCTCCTCTTTGAATCTTTTTAATATTTCATTTTTTTTATCCTCAGCGAACCATTGAGCAATTGATTTTGCAATCCCATTTTTATCGCACAGTGCTATCATGTATCCCTGATCTTCCTTCACTACTGCAAATAAGTTCTCTTCACCGACAGGTTCCCATATGTTGTCTTTATTATCTTTTAGAGCTAATGCCGGCATTGCATGGCCTACATATCTATTTAGTATCTCTTGTGCCGCTTTTACCCTCTTCTCACCCATCTTCAGCGCAGGAAAGTATTGCATATTCTCGTATCAATTGGCTGTTGCAGCATTTAAACCTTGCAAAATCTCGGAAATAAGGTCATTTTTGTCACCAACTATTGTACGATGTGCCGAATCAATAAATTCACGTAATTTCCCTCTCGAATAACCACTAAGGACATAATCTTTTGCTTGAAAAGCCATCTCCAATTTGTCTAACCGGTGAACGAATTGAGATAGGTCGGTCAAATGGTCGCTGTATTCGTTCCAGATGGTCTCATACTCTGCTCGTAATGGGTGAGGAAGTTTCTGCAGAATTGATAGTATGGCCTTCTTTTCAAGAATTTTCTTTCTACCGGGTAAAATTTTATCAGGCATCATGTCTCCTATTATTGATTCGCCTAAATCATGAAGAATCGTCATCTTCATTGCTCGTTCTGTATCCAACCCTACTAGATCCGAAATTACCATAGTCATCATGCACATACAGAAAGAGTGATCTGCGACTGACTCTGGCGAAGTTACTCCAACTTTAAAGATCCAACCTGATCGTCGTACTTTCTTTAGACAAAGAACCAGACTGAAAAATGAAACAAGTTGCTTTATCTGTTTTTTCATGTTGTCATCATAATCGAAATTGACATATGAATATTACATGAGTTTAGTGAGGATAGGCTAAATCAAAATCATCCGAGATCATGATCCGATTACGACATGGTGTTCCATAATGCTAACCGATGGTTTGTATGTTAGATGTTTGGAAAATACTTGCATATCGAAGACAAGCAAATCGAATATGTATGCCAATACACTCGTTACAAGGGCCATCGCTACCGTTATCAGAATTATTAACAATACATTCCTGGTCTGTCCCACTTACAGTCTCAGTCCTCGATAATTATTTAAATATATTAAGATGTAATTTTGGTCGATCTCCAGGCCACGTCTTTGATATTCTTTCGCTTGTTAACAGTCCTAGCTAAAACAAATAGTAAGTCTGATAATCTGTTGATATAGACCAATAATGTCTCATTTATGGTATCTGAGTTAGCAAGGGATACAATGGATACTTCGGCACGTCTGGCTACACTTCTACACACATGCAGAATGGATGATTCGCATGTCCCTCCGGGAAGAATAAAATAAGATATTGGATCCAATTTAGATTCGAAATTATCAATATTGTTTTCGATACGAGCTACCATATCTTTTTCTACTCTTGGAGTTCGAGAATTTACCAATGGATCATAAGCAGGGTCAGCTAAATCTGAACCAACAATAAACAAGTCATTCTGAATTGATAGAAGCACTTCAATTATGTCAGAGAGCATTTTATCGGCCGCCTCCCCAGATAAGATAGAGACGGCAAGACCAAGATTAGCATTCAGCTCATCCACTTGTCCGTATGCCATAATTCTTGGATCTGACTTTGATACTCTCGTACCTCCGGCAAGGCCCGTATTTCCTTTGTCTCCAGTCTTTGTATAGATTTTCATTAGTCTGATGCATTAAAGAATGGACATTAATTTAAAATCAACCATTACATTAGCACCTGACATTCTGTTACTGGCCAAAAGACTTTTACAATATTCATACTTTTATAAATTTATTATCCACGGCCATGGTAATACTCAGGATTGGATGAACGATAAATTAGACCAGATTGTTTTATCAAGAAACATCTCAACCTACTTTATAGGCTTAATAAGAATGCACTTCTGCTTTGTGTTCTCGTAAATACTTCTTTTTCTTGAAACGTTCGTCACACTTTTCGCATTTGAATGGCCTTTCAAACTCTAATAAGAATCTTCTGCGTCTCTCTTCTGGAGTCTCTATTATCTGTGATTCAGTTCCATCGGCCATGATCGATTTGATATAACAATTTAATTATAACTTATTTAGCTTAAGGAAGATAATTACTTAAACTTCTTATCAGCTTTAGATGATAAGACCATTATGTGGCTTTGAAGTTGCGTCTTCAAGACAAGATTATATATTATTTAGAAATTAGGTTATTTGTGCCGTCGTAGCTCAGCCTGGGAGAGCACTCGACCTTTTTTTAGGGGTGACGCTGAAGACCGAGCTGTCGTGAGCTCAAATCTCACCGACGGCATATCACAATAGAAATCATTATTATCTTACCCGTATACAAATAATGACATCAATTTAGATGGCATGTTCACTACTCAAGCCTATCAAAAGGTTGTTCTGCTCTCATAAAGACACGTTCTCATTCAGGAAATATGATGATTTTGATTTCTATGAGTATAATCAATGCTCTAATTGCGGAAAGATAGTGCGTTGGTTGAAAGGGTTTGATGAAGACGAACGTGGGTGAGTGGAGTTAACTAAAATAAATCTTCAAGTACTAATTATATTTTGGTGGGTGGGCGCAATAGCTGCTGGCAGTGCACTCTCATTTCCAATTTATCAGCACTACCTAACTGTTGGCATAGTAGGATGGACTATTATTGGAGTAAGCACGGGTTTGATAATTTATGAAATTAAAAGAATTAAGGAAGAAGACAAGAAAAAAAATATTTCATGATTTTATGTAATTTCTTTTCCTCCTTGCTCTTCTATAACTACCAACGTCACAGTAGATGTTATACCAGGGACCTTCCTTATCCTGTTAGTTATTGTATGATTCATAGACTCTGTATTGTCGGATTTTACCTTGACAAATACATCATGTACTCCATACGTCCCTCGAACTTCCTTAACATCAGGCAACTTTGCAATTTCCGTTATGATTTTTTCCTCAGAACCCAATGTGCAATTAACTAAAATATATGCTGTAGGCATGAGAATACCAAGCACTTATTATGTATTTTAGTCTTTTCTATCGACGGTTTATAAAAAGCAAATATTCTGCCTGAATAATCTGTTTCATTTCAATTCAGAATCCAAGTTTTATCACAAGTTAAGGGTGTGGAGCTTATACAACTGTCCAGTCCGTTTGTTGACATACTTCCATTCTTTTTCACTGTAACTCACCTGCACAAATTTCTCTTTCAGTTCGGGATGGAGGACATTATATACATCGTCACCAATTGTAATCTTATTTGGTTCTGTTAGTGATGTCATCTTAGCAGATACACTCATACAGTAACCAAGTATATCAAGAGGAGAATTTTTGTCCGTATTGTATTGCACCACGGCGTTTTCTCCTTCATCTATGCCTATCTTGGCGCTAAGTTCTGGATAGTCGTACTGATTCAAGATTGGGTTTAGACCATTTCTAATGATACTTAACATGGACATACCGCATCTGACAGCCGTTTCGCAAGCGACATATTTGCTGGACGCGGATGGAAAAAAAGAGATAACAGCATCACCGACATACTTCAGTACAAAACCGCCATAGGTTTGGACTACAGAAGACATCTCATAAGTGAATGCTCTGATTATAGTAGCTAATTTATCGACTGATATCGTCATACACAAATTAGTAGATCCCACGAGATCTATATACAAGACTGCAAGACAGATTTTTGAATCTGCATGTTTTCGTAGATAGTTCTGTGCCGGATCAAGAGTTGAACTATATCTGTATCTTCTCTTTAGTGCATTCCACAACCTTTTTTGCGGTTGACTAATGAGAGTAGTTACATCATGCATTTGTGAAGTATCGTGACTAGAATTTACCTCATAATGTGATAATTTTAAGAAGGGTGAATCTAAATCCTCAGAAGGATCTTTTTTTATAGAAATCTTTTTCCTTTTGTCTTCCCCTTTCTCATTTGGATCCATCTCTGGATATTACAATTAAATATGTTGAATTTAAAGCTCATTTGGTATAATTGATAAGAACTTCTTTTTGTTACGGACTAGCACTAGAGAGTAGTTTGTCTCTTGCGAATGCGATTTATTATCTAATTTATTAAAAAAGAGTGCAAGTATGAGAGTACCCTTAAAAGGCAGCTACAAATTCTGCTTGGAATTAAATTCAGCTTATTCTAAAATGGAACAAGTTTATTTTGACAGCGTTAAATCTTCGCTAAAGACTTCGACTATAAAGGTAATGCTGGGAGATGGGACAATAACAGATTCGGTGACTTTTGATCCTCAAGAGACAGTTCGATATTTTAACATTCTTGGAGGTCGTCTAAAAGGATGGTCTAACTCTGGAGTCTCCAAGTCCAACACTGAAGATCTGCACAGAGTTTCATATCAAATATACAAGCAGGTAGAAAAATATTATATTTCAGTACACTTTGAGATTCAATTTCATTCATTAAAGTTTTATAGGGTAGATAAAAGGGTGCTAGAAATTCAAAAGGAAATTCACGAGTTATCAAGAAAAAGTATTGAAATCCATCAATCGCTAGCCAAAACTGGTAACGAAATTGTTGTGCGAGAATTAGGTAACATGGGATACGGTGATCTTCCATTTGAAGATCTACTGGAAAAAATGCTTTCGGATCAAAATATTTCTTCTCAACTGGAAGATAAAGCAAAAGAAGTCAGGAGTAAGTACCCAGAATTAAGGGAAGTAGAAATTAAAGAGAGTGCGTTGGCTGCTGAGATAAATGATTACATCATGGAAGTATACACAATTGATCCGGTCGCAATCGACTATAATAAATTGATGCAAGGAGAGGTAGGAGTCGCTCTGTATCTGGACATCGAGGTAGTAAATAATATGAAGTCAAAAGTAAGACAAGCGTATGTGAATATTGAAAACATCAAAGCGGAATCCGGCAAGAGCATAATTAATTCTCTAGAAAAATTAACGGGCATAATTAGTGACATGGAAAAATGGCAGCGTGAAGAGCTATCTTTAAACACTGCTTCTCAGAATACATCTCCTGAATCAGAATTTAAGGATAGGTCATGATAGTGTTCATCATAGGGTCGATCATTAGTAATTGAATAACAGGAACAGAATATATCAGGAGTCTGAGATACCTTCATTAAAAAATATCTTAGATGCTCGCAGTTTAATGGACGATGAGGTCAGAAAAACACCGTTAACAGAGTCACACACCTTTTCAAAGATGATAGGCTCACATATCTTTCTGAAAATGGAGTCGATGCAAAAGACCGGTTCTTTTAAGGTCAGGGGCGCCTGCTCAAAGGTAAACAGCTTGACTGCCGAAGAGTGGAAAAGAGGGGTTATAACAGCTTCAGCCGGCAATCACGCACAGGGAGTTGCCTTTTCTGCAATGAAAAAAAAGATTCCATGTAAGATTATTATGCCAAAAAGTGCCTCCCCTGCGAAGGTAGCAGCTACTAGGTCATACGGGGCAGAAGTAATCCTCTCCGGTAACACGTACGAGGAGACTTGGAAGGTCGCCGATTCAATTTCCCACGAGAGTGGCTATGTTATGATTCATGCATTTGACGATCCTCTCGTCATAAGTGGCCAGGGAACCATAGGATTGGAACTCTTGGAAGACTTGCAACATTTCGACAAGGTATACGTTCCGATAGGAGGGGGTGGTCTTGCGTCAGGACTAGCAATTGCAGTAAAGGCCAAAAGACCTGAAGTGAAAATAATAGGTGTAGAATCTAATCAATTTCCTGCTATGAAAGATTCCATATCATCTGGACACCTGGTGACTACAAAGAGTGGCTTTTCTATTGCGGATGGAATTTCTGTTAAATCGCCCGGTGAACTCACATTTAAAATTTGTTCGGATTATCTTGATGATATAGTTACCATTGATGATAATTCGATAGTAGAAGCTATGTTCTTGTTGATGGAAAGGGAAAAAGTTGTAGTCGAACCAGCTGGAGCGGCTACCCTTGCTTATCTTTTGTCAAAGAATGATCTGAAAAGTAGCGAAAGGGTTGTGTCTATCCTCTCTGGTGGAAATGTCGATATGTATCTGCTTGGCCAAATAGTAGCAAAGGGATTGATGCAGATGGGTCGTATGCTTAAAATCTTTATTCAATTGCCTGATAAACCCGGAGCATTGAAGACAGTTGTCGATAGGATAGCCGAACTGAATGTCAATATTGTGGAAGTCAATCATGATCGGCTAAGTTCAAACGTTGCAGCAGGATCAGCAGGGGTTTATCTCAGCCTTGAACTTGAAGATGAAAAACATGCAGAAAAACTCATGGATTTTCTACAAAAAGAAGGAATAGAATTTAGGATAACGAGCTAAATTAACCCAACAAAAATTAAAGTAACGTTAGACTAGTTGCAGTAACAGTATTCCCTAACCCCAGCCTTATCTGCAGTAGACCCACCAATCCTGACCAATACGAATTCGTCCTTTGCCCTAACGTATGAATCATTAAGATTTCTCTCATTCTCCCTAAGGCCCTGGTATTGATCCATAGATAATTTTGTGCGCGATCCAATCTCCTCTTCCAGGTTCATTCCCTTTACGATTTCTTTATACGCTGGTTGAATGACACCACTGAATACCATGGCGCTACTTCCGCTGCCGTATGACCCAAAACCAATTCTCTTTCCCTCAATATTGTGATTCTTCTTATCCTCATATTCTAGAAGGCTTCTGAATCCCATATACATAGACGCAGTGTACAGGTTACCAATTATGCTCGATGCTTCCAAAGAACTCGACATTTTTTTCTCATACACTTCGTTGTAAAATGAAGTTTGCATAAAGCTCTTCCTAAACCGTTCATCCGCCTTCATGAACTCGGTGTCAGCCAAGATAGACTCGATAGTTCCACGAGGATCTTTTGGTACTGGTTCAGCAAAACCTATTTCCTTAATTACTGAATCCCATCTCGGCAGTGTCCTCCATTCATGCCTAAGCAGATATGCCAAAGCCTTCTCCCCCATCTTCCTGTAGGGTAAGTGAACTGTGAATAAATCTATATGATCAGTAATTGACTCACCGTCGTTTATCCGAATCAATCCCGTCCTAATGGCCTTTTCTTTGTAGCTGTCAAATGCTTTTCTGACCTGAATGAGGTACAACAGATTTGAGTAAGTTCCATTTACGAGTGGAGTTTCCTTACCAAACGGTCGGTAGAAATCATATTCATTCTTGATGGTCGTTGACGTCACCTTAGGATCAAATGAAAGAAGTCGAGGCACTTCTTTAATCAGCATGGCCACCGCCCCAGCCCCTTGAGTATATTCTCCAGACGAACCAACATCATACTTGGCAATATCGCTTACAACAACGATCGCCGCCTTGTTGTTGTTCTCTTCTGCCCTTATCCAATTGGCATTATCATAAAGCGCATAAGAACCACTCACACATGCAAATTTGCATTCTATTCCACCAGCATGCTCAAATGAGTCCTCGCCGTATATCTGTTCTAACATCCCGACTACAAATGAATTCATAGCTTTCGACTCATCTAAGCCCGATTCAGTCGCAACGTAGAGCCTACCGATATCGTTCGGCTCTAGGTGGTTTCTTTGCATAAGTTTTAGACAAGCATTAGCTGCCATGCAAGCTGAATCCTGGTTTGTATCAACAATAGTCATTTTCCTAATCCCAATACCGTATTCTAATTTTTGAGGATCAATACCCCTTGCCTCGGCAAAATCCCTGTAATCCAGGTAAAGTTTTGGAATATAAATAGCAAGATCGTCAATGCCTACTGGCATAATGGAGCTTTGTCTCATTATAGACATTTAAAGGTACTTATAGAAATTATTGACTATTCACATGAAAGTTTATGAACTAGTAACCGTCTTGTTAGTAATCCCACAGACGAGAACGAACTAAAGAAAAATACACTCGTTATTCATTATATATTAATGCTTTTTGACAAGTCTATAGAAGTTATCGCGTTCGTGGGCTGAGTATCCGATCTGTTTTATTGCAGAAACTATAGTATTTGAGGTAAGTTCCGTTGATCGGGCACCTGTCGCGGTGACCACCTCTTCTCCAATGAGTGTTCCCCCAAAATCATCTGCACCATAGGTTAATGCAAGCTGTGCCATCCCTATTCCATTTGTTAGCCAAGACGACTGAAGATGATTGATCAAGTTATGATACACTATTCTTGAAATAGCAATCATTTTCAATAACCGCAGACCTCCAGATGGGTATCTTATCAATCCCTCAGATTGCATCTGTGTCATATTAGGTTCAAAACTCCATGGAATGAAAGCCATAAATCCCCCAGTTTTTTCCTGAAGATTTGCTATTTTCATCAAATGTCGGGCTTGTTGCTCTTCATCTTCTAAAGTGCCGTACATCATAGTGGCAGAAGATTTTATTCCTAGCTTGTGAGCCTCTTCCATAATGCGCAACCATTCGTCACTTTTGATTTTTAAAGGACTTATTTGGTGTTTAATTGCATCATCTAGAATTTCTGCCCCAGCTCCTGGCAGAGTGTCTAGTCCGGCATCCTTCAGTCTGGACAGAACCTCTACAGTGCTACATCTTTCGACCTTGGCTATCATGTCTATCTCCGAAGCCGAAAGTCCATGAATTCCGACATCAGGACACCTTTTTCTGATCTCTCTAAAGGCGTCCTCATAATACTCAATATTCAAGTTAGGATTATGCCCACCCTGAATTAGAACCTGGCTGATTCCAAAAAGTTGCTTAGATGTTAGAACACGCTTGACAATTTCACTTATGGGTAATGTATACGCTTCATTATGTCCAGGAGCACGATAGAATGCACAAAATTTACAGTATGTTATACAAACATTTGTATAGTTCAAGATGATGTTATTCACAAAAGTGGCAACTTTACCAAATATTTTATCCCTCAAAAAGCCGCTCACTAAGCCTAAAGCGTAAATATTATCTGACCTTATCAAATGGATACAGTCGTTAAGTTTCGGTCGTTTTCCGCTTATGACTGCCTGAAGTATATCAGATACATCAGAAGTTTCAATGATCCTCTGAGCTGAGTGATGCCTTAACAAGTAATCCTTCACTCCTACAGAAGCTATTTATTCTTTACAAGTAATCTAGAGCAACATTTTATATCTGTCTTGAAAGAGGTTTAAGTTGATTGTTAAAAAGTATCTCTGGAGGCACCAATGCTTTAGAGAAAGCCATCAACGGTGAGGAACTTTCTTATGATGACGGTCTAGATTTGATGGTAAACGAAAATTTGTTCCTACTGGGAGCCGCTGCGGACCGTATTCGAAAGAAGGTTAAGGGAGAAAATATTACCTTTGTTGCATCATATTACCTTAATTACACTAACATTTGTGCTGCCAGCTGTCCGTTATGTGCCTTTTATAGAAAAGGTGATGAATCGGACTCGTACACTCTTTCTACAGAACAGATCAGTACGAGAGCTAGAATAGCCATCAAAGAAATGGGAGCTACAGAGCTCCATATAGTGGGAGGCTTTCACCCCACTCTTGACATCGACTACTATGAAAATATGTTTAAAGCCATCAAGAATGAGTTTCCCAATGTTACCATAAAGGCACTCACTCCCGCAGAGATATTTTTCATTGCCCGGCTTACGAAGAATTCGGTTAAGGAAGTACTCGTACGTCTAAAAAATGCAGGACTCGATGCTCTTCCCGGTGGTGGGGCGGAGATATTTGGCAAAGAGGTGAGAGATGTGATTGTTAGGGGCAAGTGTTCTGGCGAAGAATGGCTTGAAACCGCAAAGACGGCGCATGAAATAGGATTACGCTCAAATTGCACAATGCTCTTTGGCCATATTGAAAAACCAGAACATATTATTGATCATCTGATAAAAACAAGGGAATTACAAAAGAAAACAGGTGGAATCATCACTTTCATTCCCTTAAAGTTCAGCCTTGATAATACGGAACTGGAAAAAAAAGGTATGATATCCCAGGAGAGTGCATCAGTTTATGATCTACGAGTCTTAGCGGTTTCTAGACTTATGCTGGCCAATATACTCAACAATATTTCCGTATATTGGGTTGCACTGGGAAAGAAATTGGCGCAGGTAGCACTATCTTACGGTGGAAATGACCTTGTAGGCACGGCCTTTTCAGAGGAAATTTTCAAAGCTGCAGGAAAAGCTACAGGGACTTCAATTCAGGAACTGATCAGTCTTATCAAAGAAGTTAAGGGAATTCCTGCACAACGAGATACATTCTTCAATATACTTCGAACAAGAAATTGATAGTCTGCTGATGAATCTTTAGTTCGTAACCCACTAATATGAAGTAATAATTTTCATTTATTTTTCATCTTTAGCGAATTCGATCTCGCCAAAGGTGAGAAACTTCTCATCTCTTGCTTTGTTAAGAAGCAATGTGATGGACCTTTCTCCCTCGCTTCCCATATTAATGGTTAGTTGGTTAACGTACATCTTGACAAATCGTGCTATCAATTCATTGGCATTTCCCCTTGCATATTTCATGGCATAATCTACTGCTTCATCCATGTTTTTTAGGCCATACTCAATAGAATTCCTAAAAAAGGAATCAAACTTGTTAATTTCATCTGCCGTCATGGATCTTCTACTGGCAACATTGATTCCAAGTGGGACAGGCATGCCTTGAGAAATAATGTTCCACCATTTTCCAAGGTCCATCACCGTATAGAATTTATCTCTTAGTGAGATTTGGGCTTCGTGGATTATGAGGCCCGCATCCACTGCTCCTGATGATACTGCATCGGGTATAGAACTAAAGATCATCTCCTTGCTATCAAAGTTACCAATCGCAAGTTTCAACATTAAGTTTGCAGACGTCATCTGACCGGGTATGGCTATCGTTCCGTGCCTTAACCCTTCTCCATCCATAGGTTTTTTCGCAATGACGACTGGTCCGTAGCCTAATCCGAAACTTCCACCACTGTGTAATATGGTATAATCCTCGGTGTAAGCATAGGCATGCGCAGAAATCGCAGTAACGTCTAATTCGTGATTTATGGCACGTTTGTTAAGTGTTTCAATGTCATCTATAACATGTTCCACGTTAAAAAATGTGGAAGTAACCTTTCCAGCAGCTATACCATAAAACATGAAAGCATCATCCGCATCAGGGGTATGTCCAAGTGTTATACACTTCACAGCGAGTTAATTATGCTCCTACAATTTCTTTCTTTAGGGGGAATAGAATTCCTGGTGCGGGCAATATAACAAATCAAAAAAGTTTTCAAATGATGAGCGATAGTCTGACTTCGCAAAATCAAACTGTTTCATCGCAAATCTGATCGCCTCCGACTCGAAGTTCACCATAATCTGTGAAGAATATAAGGAAGGTTTAATAACGGTGGACAGATTTTTTCTGGTCTGTACTTATGCCTAAATTCAAATCAACTCAAGATATTATTAGGATAATCGGAAATAAAGATCAAATTCGTAATTTTGGTGTCATTGCTCACGTGGACCATGGAAAAACTACTATGAGCGATAGCCTTCTTGCTGCGTCCGGAATAATCTCTCCAAGCGTTGCAGGTCAAGCATTAGCGTTAGACTCCATGAAGCTGGAGCAAAATAGACAGATGACCATAAGAGGCGCCAATGTCACTCTCTTTTACGAACAAGAGGGCAAAGAATATCTAATTAATATGATAGATACCCCAGGTCACATCGATTTTACAGGCAGAGTTACTCGTGCTTTGCGAGCAATAGACGGTGTTGTAGTGGTATCGGACTCGGTAGAGGGAATTATGACCCAAACTGAGACTGTAACGCGACAAGCACTCGAGGAGAGAGTTCGTCCTGTTCTTTATATCAATAAGATCGATAGGTTAGTCAAAGAACTGAGATTGGACCCACCGGCTATGCAAAAATGGTTATCCAACATTATTGCAGAGTTCAACAAATTAATAGACATTTATGCAGAGCCAGAGATCAAGGAGAAGTGGAAAGTCAGCATTCAGGGAAATACTGTAGCTTTCGGTTCAGCTAAGGATAGATGGGGTTTTAATTACAACACAGTGCAGAAGAAGGGGATCAGTTTCAAGGATGTGTATGATGCATATACATCAACCAATCCAAATCTAATTAAAGAACTCGCAGAGAAAGCACCTTTGCATGATGCAGTATTAGGTATGGTTGTGCAACATCATCCGCCGCCTCACGTGGCACAGCGATACAGAATACCAAAAATTTGGCCAGGCGATTTGGATTCGGACACAGGTAAAGCGTTGCTGGCATGTGACGAAAAGGGTCCTATTATCATGATGGTTACGACCATCAACGTAGATCAACAGGCGGGACGGGTAGCGACAGGAAGACTATTTTCTGGAACTGTCAAAGATGGAGATGAACTTTATCTGCTCGATGCTAAAAGAACTGGTAAAATCCAGTCTGTCAATATTTATATGGGTAATACCCGCGAGCTAGTAAATATAATTCCTGCAGGCAACATTCCTGCTCTTCTAGGTCTGGATTATGCTGTGGCGGGAGAAACACTCTCATCTGTAAAGACCATTCCTGCTTTCGAATCAATAAAATATGTATCAGAACCTGTTGTTACTATTGCGGTAGAACCAAAACATCCAAAGGACTTACCCAAACTTGTAGAAGCGTTAAGGAGAATAACTGTAGAAGATCCCAATCTCATAATAAAGATCAATGAAGAATCTGGTGAGACACTGATGGCAGGAATGGGTGTTCTTCATCTCGAGATTGCAACATCTCTTTTGCAAGAAGCGGGACTAGATATTACAACCACTCAACCATTAATCAATTATAGGGAAACAATTAGAGCGAGTGCTGGACCAATAATGAGTAAATCACCGAATAGGCACAACAAGATTTTCATGAGAGTCGAGCCACTTGGAGAGGATATCATTGAAATGATAAAGACTGGTCACATAAAGGAAGATATGGATAAAAAGGAAATGGCAAAAATCTTAAGAGCCAAAGGATGGGAAGCCGATCAAGCTAAAAAAGTTGCAGCTGTGGATCCATTGGGCAATTTACTCGTTGATGAAACAAAAGGTGTGCAATTCATACAAGAATCGATGGATTCTATCAGATCAGGCTTTGACGATGTTGTTCATGAAGGCCCTCTGGGACGCGAAACAGTAAGGGGTATCAAATTTGTTCTACACCACTTTGTTCCTCATGAGGATCCTGCCCACAGGGGTTTGGCACAATTAATGCCTGCTACTAGGAGGGCTATGCTGGGTTGCATGCTGATTGCCGATCCTATCTTACTCGAACCCATATTGGGGATCGAGATAAAATGTCCTCAGGAACAGATTGGGACGGTTGCGGGTATACTATCTGGGAAGAGGGGTAAATTACTTAATGTAGATCAAAAAGGAGTCATTTCAATTATCCAAGGAGAAGTGCCAGCTTCAGAAACCTTTGATTTATCAGAAATCATGCGTGGAGGAACTGCAGGGAAAGCGTTGTGGAACACGTACTTCAAGACGTGGCAACCCGTTCCGCAGTCGTTAATCAAATCGATTATCGCAGATATAAGGAAAAGAAAGGGATTGAATCCTGAGCCGCCGTCCGCAGACGAGTTTATTGACAAGGAGTGAATTTATCTAAAAATCACTCCTGGTCATTATTAGATACTCTCGCCTCATTATTCATAGGCTGTATACCCAGAAGTAAGTGTTTCTGCGCCAACGTTTTCACAAATTGGCTTCAATAGTGGAAATCATATTTCCTCTTTATGAAATTTGATAAGATCTCAATTTTTATGATATAGAAACTTAATAGTTATAAAAGCTTTTTAATAAAAACTATAAAGCAATATATAGAATTTATATAGAAGGAGACATTATAATATAATAATCACAAATAATCGGGGCGAAAGGAAACGTACAACAAAGAAACATGTAGGGGCTGTGGTAATCGCCTACTGCCCAAAGTTAGATGCGTCTATTGTAACGAATACACCAATTGGTCATGTCCTGCATGTAAACGAATCGAAGACGTTACTCATGTACACTAGGATTGTAATGATGATACGATGGGACATCTTGCCATCTGCAGAGTGCATTCAAAAATTCTCGTAGATTACAAAGCACAGTCGGTTAACAATTTTTTCTCTAGACTGACATAGTAACAATAGTCATTACGCAAGTTGAAATGATTCATATTAAAATCAAACATAAAGTTTGAAAAGCCGTTAAGCCTTGAAAAAGTAAACAATTAACAATATACAACTAGCTATATTTTGTTACCTTTAAGAGGATCAGTATGTCTTTTAGAGCGGATAGGACAGCTGTCGCGTTCAACTTCTACGTAGATCTTTGAAGGAGTAGCAAGGTTTAGAACTTGCCTTACTCTCTCTTCTATGGAGTCTATGACAAGTTCTATGCTGTCTGTATTCATATTGTCAGCTAGGCTCACATCCATTGCAACCAGAACATCCTTAGGCCCAAAATGCATCGTCCGAAGTGAGATAACGCGATTGACCTCCGCTATGCTAAGGACGGATTCAATTATTCTATTGTAATCTCTCTTTGAGATAGCCTCGCCTATCAAAAGGGCTCTGTTTTCTTTAGCTAAGAAGAAAGCAAATAGCATCAGTACTATCCCTATTGCTACAGAACTTAGCGCATCATATATCGTATTTCCGGTCAAATCCGACAAGTATAACCCAACAGCGGCGATACCCAGACCTAAGAGAGCAGCCGAATCTTCAACCATTACTGTAAGAATTGTCGGATCTTTGCTTTCCTGAAATTCTGTTAAAAGCATTCTCAGAGAGAATTTTTCTCCTCTCAACTCGATAGTCTGTCTGAACAACTTGAAAGCAATTCTGAGAGCATTCCCTTCGAAAACTGCAGAAATAAGAAGAATGACGTAGCTTACACCCACATTCTCGATATGGGCTATTGGATTATACAAGGAGCCGAATCCCTTTTCTAAGGAAAGTATCCCAGATATGCCAAACAGCATCGTGGCTACGACAAATGACCAGAAGAACTGCTCTTTTCCAAATCCGAAAGGGTGCCTCTCGCTTGGAACCTTTGTGCTTGTTCTAATGCCAATTAACAATAATACCTGATTGAATGTATCCGAAAAGGAGTGATAGGTCTCAGACCACATAGCGCTACTCCCAGTCATTATGGCAGCTATCATCTTAGCTATGGCTATTCCAAGGTTGCCGAAAAGCGCAGCGTAAACTGCCTTTTTGGAGCCGGCGACCAATTATTTTCTCCTAAATCGGCTGAACCCGCCCTTCTGTCTTAACGAGAAGAAACACGGAATTAAAGATCAATGATCTCCTTCATAAAGATATTCGGATCCATGCTAGAAAAAATACTAAGATCTATTCTTCCACCTTTAGACATAACTTCTTTCAATAGCTTTGCTGCGCCTTCTTCATTCCACCAGCGCTCGCCAAATCTATCTTTTAGGTAAGTTTCTAACTCGGCGGCTCTAGACGCGGCCATTAGATAACTTGGCACGTACATGATAGCTTCGGGAAGAATATGATGTAACATCCAATACTGGCCAGGAATTTTAAATCCAGTATACTTCTTGATCAATCGCTCATAAAGTTGACTAGCTTGGTCAATAGATAAGTCCTTCCTCCAGAATTCCATTTTCATAAGGGAATTAGCCGAATAAAACGTGACAAAAAATAATTCCATAAATTTGTTCCTTTCGTTGAGTTTATCTAAAAGTTTCTCGTCCCGTATGCCTAGCACAGAATTCAGATATAATGGGTTCATTGTTAGTCGTTCAAGGAATATTGAAAATATCTCTGCAATTCCCATCGGAAATTTGTATTTGTTAGCATAGCTTAGATTAGTGTCTATGGTTGCGGCATGAACTGCGTGTCCTGTCTCATGGTAACAGCCTTGAAGATCAAAGTATGGACTTTCACTCTTGTACAAAACCCTAATGTCATTCGGGATTTTGACGAAGAAGCATATAGGTGAAGGGTATTTTGTTGGTCTATCCTCAACATCAAATGATATCGCAGACAAATCAAAGCCCATTGATTTTAGAGTCCTTTTAACAGCCTTTACTGGGTCAACTTTCGCAAAGGGTTTTTCCACGTCTCTAAAAATTCTGTTTCGGAAATAATAAAAATCGTCGTAATACTCTGGTGTTCTTCCAATAATCTGTGAGGCTAGTGACATAGAGTGAGCGAAGGGCTGTCTTGCACCCTCTCCCATCTTAGTCACAAGTCCCTTTAATTGAGAATATGTGACTTGCTCACTTTCAAGGTAGCTCGATAAAGGATCAAGGTTTGAGCCATAACTATTTTTAACTAAAGGATTATCCTCTTTTGAAAACCAGGAAAATAAATTTCGTATTATGTTGAATCTTTTTTCAATCGTAGGTGCAATAAAATGGGTTTTTGCGATGAATTCATCGAAAACAGATTTTCTTGCCTTGATGTCATCCTCTGCACTATTAAATTGTCTCCAAGTATTCCAGTTAACTCGTTCATTCTTAATTCTGTATTTCCCATTAGTGCTGATTATTTTTTCCCGCCTCAAACGGTGCAGCCTAAGTTCAAGATTTTTTGTTTTAGCATGCGCAATCGTCTCGATAGCCGATAAATAAAGTACTCGAGGGTCAGAGAAGAATTCGACGAAAATCTCGGCGTTTTGCATAGCGATCAAAGAAAGTCGCTTTAGAACCTTTTCGCTGTGACTAAGACCAGCGTATTGCCTGAATGTTTCATCGGAAATGGCAACGGAAATAGCCTCATCTACCCCACACCAATTATCTATGTTCACGGACAAACCAACTTTATCACTAATTACATTTCCAGATGTATAATAGTTAATCTTATGATGTGAAATGCGTTAGTATACTTGTCCCTTTATTGTAATTATGATTCCAAACATATCTGCCGACAATGACTTTTCTCTCACAATTCAGAATTTCTCTTGGCCCAAGACCGTGATGAATTGAAATAGCCACAAAATCAACTCGACTCAAATATAAATTGCTTTGATTTTTCCTTCTAGTCTCCATGAAGGAAGATGGAATAAAGTACTAGAAAGCAATGATACAATGTTTAGAAAATATTAGTACAAGGTTATTCAATTATGACAGTATGATTTAACGTGCTGTACTTGACAGAATTTTTGATGGCGAATTTTACTAATCATTGGATTAAGGAGTCGAAGAAGGATACTTCGGGTAAAATTAGGGATACGTTGCGGTCAGCAAAACCACTAAAACCTACCATGGAATCGGCAAAGAATAGATTAGGTATTCAAACACAAAAATTGGATGCTTTATTGGAAAAATTGAAAGCAAAAGATCGTTCTCTCTTTACTCAGATTGTTACTCAATTACAGCATCATGAGGGACCCCACAGTAAGATGCTTTCAAATGAATTATCTCAAGTGAGAAGAACAATCAAAACCGTTTCTCAACTCAAATTGTCCCTTGAGCAAGTCCATATGAGGCTTGAATCAACCATAAACTTGGGCGATGCTATGGCCGCATTGAAACCTGCGGTAGGTACCTTATCTACAGTAAAAACAGGGTTGAGTGGTGTAATGCCAAATGTTGATACAGAATTAGGGGAAATAAACGACATTTTTGGTGATATAATGATGAATGCAAATACAGCGGGTGAAGTAGGGTTTGCATTAAACCCAGGAGCCGGTGAAGACGTTGATAATATTCTTTCAGAGGCAAGTGCTATTGCAGAACAGAGAGTGACTGATAACTTTCCGGATGTGCCACTTGGATCATTCGGCAGCGGATCATTCAACAACTCTAGGTCTTCAATTGGGGAACATTCGCAATAGAGCCCTTAATTGAAATGCAATGATCGTAGCTTTAAGAAAAGTTTCAGCAATACGAACCGTTTTTTATACTCCTTTTTCTTCTGGATAGTCCCCCCTAAAATTATCTACATGACAATTTTTTTGATAGCAATCACACAGACGTTTCCCTCTACCGGATCTAAGTAAGCACATTGATACTCTCACCAAGTTTAGTAAAATTGGGCAGGAAAAATGACCACTGATAACTGAGTCTCTAAATTGTTTAATGAAGGCAGCTGAAAGCCAGAATTAAAGGCCCCAAAGCATGATTAATTGGGCAGTAAATAATTTAATGGAGAGGCCGATATCACGATGAGGGGGAGAGTAAAACGGATTCACAAGAACGCAGTGAAAATAGCGGCCTTGAATGCGGCGTCATAGTACTATCGACCTTTCCATCTGAGGACATTGCAAAAAAAGTCGCACAGGGATTGTTAGAACGAAAATTATGCGCTTGTGTGAACATTATGAAGGTAAGTTCAATATACAGTTGGAGGGGAAAAATAGAGGACGAACAAGAATTTCTTTGCTTCTTCAAAACTACGACGATCAAATCAAGACAACTCAAGGAAGAGATCCGGAAGGTGCATCCGTATGAGGTTCCTGAAATAGTCGAACTTGAAATGAAATCTGCGTCCAGCGATTACTTGAGCTGGATGGTCGACGCCACATTGTCTTCACCATAAATCTTCCAATATGTTTTTGTAAATTATCCTATGTCTTTTTCTTTACCTTATAGCAAATCTTAACAGGGCAACAATTCCTCCAAGAGAAGATATCCTGAGCCCAAGATCAGTGGAGGAATCCATTCCATAAGCTTTCGCTCCCAACGCCTCTGTCGTGTTCAATAGAAGTACAATCTCCTCCTCGGTAGCATATTGAAAAACTGTGTCCGAGTACAAAAGATATTGTATTGCTTTCAGCTTGCTTGCTTGATTTACCTCCTTCATCCCTATCGCAAATTTTGGTTCCCCCTTACTCACAAGATAAAATACTTGATCTAGGACAGTGGAAACGATACCAAGTTTGGTATCCTTCATTACTTCCCTTAAAGAATCGGATCGAAGTGAGACATGAATGCCATCCTCCCCTGCAACATCGATCCCCTCTATAATTTTAGTTCTTACTTTGTTACTACCACTATTCTCCATCTGATTAGAGAAAAAATTATGAAATCTCCGTTTCGTCTCTCCTGGGCCAAACATGATCACATTCTGATTTGTTATATTACTTGTCAAAATGGTTTGGACAGCGGCCACAACTTCTCCAAAGAATGTTTCGATGTTTGGATTGAGCCTTTTTGAGCCACTATATCTCTTGCCACTCTGACCGGAATATATATTTGGCAAAATCTTCAGATGGGTTCCTGTCACTAAGGCCACAGCTGCCTCTTGTGTGTCAATCGCAACTAGAATGAAAGTTGAATTTTCGACTGACTTATTGACTATCTCGAGTTCGGATTCCTTCCAGAGCCTGTTCTTATCGAGCGTTACCATGTCACCTACTGATATTGCTACAGAATGATGCTGTCCTTTAGGCACTAGTTCATTATCCGTGTTTATTATGACGCCTCCGACTCGTAATCTGCCAACGGAACCATCAAAACTAACAGTCTGAACTTTTATCAAAATTCTAACTCTGATTCGTTCTCCTTTGTCGGGTCTTGAATATTCCTTGACTTGCTTAATAACTCGAGTGGTATCAGCAATTAACGTATCTTCAATGTCAATTATTCTTCTAAGCGTGAAAAGATCATCAGGGTCTTGAGGAATAATTATCTGGGCTTTACCTGAAGAACCTTTGGCCTCTCTAATAATCATAGAAATTCTTCAATAATCAATAGGAGATTGGATTAGAATATTCACTCCGTCTCATCATTTACTCGTTCACCGCTTAAATCAAAATTGCCTCATTCGGGTAATTCTTGTCCAGCTGACTCAACCTTCTTACTACCAGCTCCATCCGAACTCGTTGTCTCATTTTTTTTAACCTGGGCTGATTTCAAATACTCCTCTGTCCACTCCAGTGTAATTACACCGGATTCTACAAGATTAACTAGCGCGTTTGGTGATGCGTTTCCGCTCACTTTTCCCGTTTTTCTTCTAGTTTGTCGCCATCTCAATTGTGTGTTGCCGCTCTTAGATGAGTAAATGATTCCAAGAATCTCTTTAGCATTAACGAATGTTATTTCGCGCATTTTTTTAAGGGTAACCTTGTCAGCCGCTTCGATATAAATAGCTCCGGGTCCTTCTTCGCGTTCGGGGAATACTTCAAAATCTTGCAGATATGATTCTGGTATAAATGATTTGCAAGTACTAAATATGATATATTTCCTAAAGCCCTCAAGAGAACAGGTCGCTTCTATCCGAACCAATCTCATTATGAGAAGTATTGCGCCATTTATCAAGGTTCTGACATATAGGTACTACTGCTGTAAACCTAGATATGGCGATATTGCGTTGAAAGAAGATAACAAAACAGGAAAATACCAGAGGGAGGCCATGAAAATATTCTTCAAATTCTAGGTTCTTACTTTAGTTTAGTATCCGGTGGACAAACTCCAAACTCAAGATCTAATTCATTTTTTGTCAGTAGGGCTACTTTCGTCATCGTTTGTCCACTACTAGTGACCTATAAGCTGGAATAAAAACGACGTCATAGCCAGGGATATGTCAGTACTTTCATACTCATTTCCCAGTAAAGATAAGATAGGTCATAACTATTCGAAACCTAAAACTCTGTGTTTGGAAAGAATATTTGCAATTATTCCTGAAAACTGTTGGGAAGAGTGGCATCATGCCAGAGATACTGAAAATAGTCTTTTGCGAATTTAGCGAGGCCAATATGATCTGCCCATATGGCAATGGGCTCAAGATTACCCTGTCCGCTTTTGGCCTCACCCAAGAGAATTATAACCTGACTAGTATCCCCTATGACTCCTCCACCAAACATGCTATCCTTTACCCTAACATCGGCTATCCTCGAAATTGCCCGCACAGTGTCCGAGTTTGTCTTCCCTGATGCCAAAACTGTGATCTTGACTCCTTTTTCCGATAACACTCTTAATGAGGGCTGCATCGTTCGTGCTATGTTGTCTGATATTTGGGGAAGTGCTATTAACAGCTCCTTCTGACAAGTTTCGATAATTTCCATCACTTTGGTTGCTATATTATACAACCCTCTGACAACCCATATTTCGGGTCTTTCTTTTATACCTGTTTTCTCGTAAAGAGGCGTAAGTTCTGCGATTACTAGAGTCTCGCTTGCTTTCAGTCGACCCTCTATTAGCATCTTTGTTGTTTCTATGGCCGTATGGGGCGATTTAGGAAAGAATTTCTGCGGTCTTGAGCTATTTGATTCAATCCATCCTTTTTCTTCCAGCGAATTCAAGACATCATAAATCTTAGAATATGGAACAGAAGATTTTTTACTCATTTCCGATGCATTCATCGAACCAGACTCCAATAGCGCCATGTACACTTTGATCTCATAACTTGTTAGACCCAGGTCTTCCATCGCTTTTCTTGATTTGTCGCTAAGGTCCATCAGGCTCGGTAGACAGTGCCGGAAACACGATAATATACTTATTTATCCACTAATTTGATGAACTACTAATAAAACATCAATAATTGATGAAATAAACCTATTCACCTTATTATTCCTAACAGTATATTTAAATATGAAATCGACAGAGCTCCCACTGTAAAGGTAAGGGTAGGTAGAATTCAATGGAATTAATTCAAATATCAAATATGACGAGCAGTAACAAATTAAGTACACAAAAGACAACTATACGACATACTCAAAGTATCTGTCCTGACTGTAACATGATCTTGGATGCTGAGGTCTTTGAAAGAGATGGCAAAGTCTTCATGACAAAGACATGTCCAACACACGGTGAATGTGAGGAACTATACTTTGGATCTTATAAGATGTATAACAAATTCAGCACATACTGGATGGACGGCAAAGGTGCACATGCACCAAATGTAATGGTCGACAAGTGTGCTTGTCCAACTAACTGTGGACTGTGTACCAATCACTTATCTCACTCAGGACTTGCTAACATCATAATAACTAACAGATGTGACCTCACATGCTGGTACTGTTTCTTTTACGTAAAGAAGGGCTTGGAAGGTGCTTATCTGTACGAACCTAATCATGAACAGGTAAGGGCCATGATGAAGACTCTCAAAGCACAAAAACCCATTGCGGGAAACTCGATTCAGATTACTGGTGGGGAGCCGATGTTAAGAGATGACCTCTACGATCTTATCAAAATCATGAAGGAAGAAGGAGTCGATCATATCCAACTTAACACTAACGGCATAAAATTGGCATTATCACCAGAAACTATGCGACAGGTAAGAGAGGCTGGTATAAATAATCTATATTTATCATTCGACGGTGTAACGCCAAGAACTAACCCCAAGAATCATTGGGAAGTTCCCTCCACTTTAGAGTCTGCCCGAAAATGCGGTATGACTGTGGTATTCGTCCCTACTGTAATAAAGTCAATTAATGATCACGAGCTAGGTGGAATTATTCGATATGCTCAAAGGAACTTGGATGTAGTTCACGCCGTTAACTTCCAGCCAGTTTCATTGACAGGAAGAATGACTAAAAAGGAACGTGAAAAATATAGAATAACCATTCCTGACTGTATAGAGAGAATTGAAGAACAGTCAAATGGAGAAATTTCTAGCGATGCGTGGTTCCCAGTACCTTCATGCATGCCTATGACCAATGTCATTGAAGCGTTTAGTAAGAAACCGAAATACGAACTTTCTATCCATTTCGCTTGTGGTGCCGGAACATATGTCTTTGAAGATGTCGATACAAAAAAACTAGTCCCTCTAACCTCATTCGTGGATCTTAAAGGAGTATTGGAATATTTCGAAGAAAAAACAGATGAAATCAGGTCAGGCGCAAACCGTTACTGGGCCATATTGGAAGTTGTGCGAAAGTTGAATCAATTTGTTGACAGAGAAAAGCAACCACATGGTCTTAATTTGGCAAAAATGTTCTCGAGTATTTTGCTGAAACGAAGCTTTGATTCTGTTGGATCCTGGCATATAAGATCCCTGTTCCTAGGGATGATGCACTTCCAAGACAAGTACAACGAAGATTTGGAAAGATTGCAGAGGTGTGATATACACTATCTCACACCAGATCTGAGGATTATTCCATTCTGCGCGTTCAATGTTATTCCTGAGTGGTACAGAGATAGAATACAAAAGAAATACAGTATACCAGTTGAGGAGTGGGAAAAAGCTCATGGACAAACTCTGGAAGCAGGACTGTATAGAGGCCTTATGAGGAGAGGAAAACCAGAGGCACAAATGGGATGTGCAATGTCTGAGATGCACAAAGCAGCATCTGAAGCGACGGCTGCAGAAGATGCAGATCACAAAGGAGTCGAACTTAGGAACGGAATGGCTGGCGCATAGCACAAGCATTTCGTTAAGACAAGTTCAGACGGTAAAGTGACTAACATATCAG
>JAKEIK010000183.1 GCA_022545895.1 Nitrososphaeraceae archaeon
GCAATTGAGGCATCAACATCATGTCTATTTTCGGCCTCAACATGTTGAATAACCACAGAGTTTCTTTTCTGCCTTAATAGCTGCTGTTCTGTGCTCATGTATAAGTCAGTTGACTTAAGGAACGGGATAAACCTTTCTACAGTTAAGTTTACGATTAATTTTCGGTCCTTCTATTTGGTGAAATGATAGCAGAGAATCATAGCTGATATCCAGTCGAACCCTTCCCAGACACTCTTTTCGAAAAGAAACTTAAACCAATCTTACGTTCCCTCAAATGATCTTGAATCCAACCAATTTTTTAGATAGTGAGCGTATACCGCCCTTTGTAGGAGACGTGGAATCATAATTCATGTTAGTCTTCTTTTCTTTTTGTTCCTAGATGTCCGTGGGATCGGTGTTTAATCTATTTCGCAGTCCTCGTGACAGATTGAGGATATATTGGATACTACACCTGAAGGGTCTTTAGTGACTTTTAGTGATCTAGTCCCGCAATTATCATCTACGAAACCGTCTCCATCATTGTCAATACCGTCATTGCAGTTATCACTTGCAGTCGTAAACGGATCCAACAACGTGAATGGATTATTTGCAATAGCGGTATTGTTCCCAGGATAATAGGGTACCGATAAAGCAGCAAAAATTGTCAATAGGGTACATACAAATAATGCATTTTTGAAACTGTTCTTAAATAGGATATCTTTATTAGGGCGCATTGGCTTTACAAACCCAAATATTGTTGCACCTTTTAGATAAAATGAGCCAAATGACAACGGGCTGACACTAGTTTTATAATAAACTAAAGGATTTGAAAAAATTCCATTTGACATGTATTGAAGTCTATCCTAAAGCATTTATACTGAACCCTTCTTTTTACTTTAAATCAGATTCTAAATAATTGAGAATAAGATTATGCTCATTTAGTTGTTTGAACAGATGTACTTTACATTTGATATACTTTCCCTTGATCTAATGTCGAAAGGTTCATGAATCAAAGGCTAAACAAACCTTCTTGGAGCAAATAATAGGCTAAAATGAAAAATGGCTACAACGAAAATTTTGCTTCCAGTGTATGTTCCAACTCATGAGGAACAAACATTCAATTCAAACATTCCATCAGCTTTGAAATGGATGATGTTCAAGAGAAACCTGCATTAATGAATACTTGTTTAGAATTAGAGTTATATCATTTGGTATTTTCTCATCTGATTACTAGAGAAATGCATGAAAGCCACAACAAGGTATCACTCCACTTTTAACTTTATCAATTATCTCCTATCAAGTTAATGGAAACAGTGGGGATGCTCTTTTTATACATAGAACGTTTACCTTAGTTCCTTAACTAACTAATAGATTAACTAATTAGAACTAACTTTCTTAGATAATAACAGATCAAGAGTAAGTAACAAATTATGCTTACCAATAAATACTTGCTAAGATAGTATGAAACGATTAAAAAAATGAAATATAGAAGCAGGTCAGAGATAGTAGCAATAATCCTCGAAGCTGCAAATGGAGGAACAACAAGGACAAGAATAATGTATAAAGCATTTCTCTCGTTCGCACAATTGAAAGAATATCTCTCCATGCTATTAGAAAAGGGATTAATTGAGTATGAGGAAGGCACTAGGCATTATAAAACAACTGAAAAAGGGATACGGATGCAGCAGGTATACAACCAGATAAACGATGAGCTTGTAATTTCCCCCTCAGAACAATTACAGAGGTAGAAATTTTTCCAGCTCTAATACATACGCTCCATAGGCTTCAATAGACCTTATCATAAGATTTGTTTGCTCTCTAAATCGTTCTCTAAGTATCGTGAGATCGCTTGGACCGGAGGACTCTAGTACAGATAATAAATTGCGATATGCCACTTTAGCCTCACGTTCACAATCAATTGCTCTTTGTTTTAATTCAGAAAGCCTATCCCGACCTGGCACGCAGCCTATAGTAACCGGACCAGAATTAAAAATATCTTCCTATTACAATCTAGTTTCAATGCTGTATTCAAACAACTGGAAAACTTTGATGAAATGTTGGACATACAAGGATTCAAGCTTTCAGTCTAAGTCCAAATTCAACCGGACGTTTGAGAGCATTTTTTATCTACTGGTTTAATACTTACTCGTGGCGAGTTCTTGCCTTTTGTTCATTGTGAAAAATCCTCAATTTTATTCAATTCTAGAATAAGATCTGAAATGCCGTCATAATTAGTAAAAAGTTAGAAATATGATCTATACAAACATAATATTTAAAGAGAATATTCCCTATACGTTAACGGGATATATCAAAAAGTGGCATTGTTTTTGTCACTTCTATAGGCTGTTCGAGGTTGATAGTTTTTATAAATTTTGAGAGTTTAACGTTTTGAGAAGACACTTGGCCATGAAGGTACTTGTCCTTTCGAATTCTTAATAAAACTGATCTGAAACTTTAGATGGTTTGGACTTAGTTCCGCCCTAGAGGTGCTTGTTTGCTTGTTCTTCCCAAGGTAAGGTCATCGGCCAATTAGTCAACAGAATTCTATTGAATATATCCACTAGCCTCTGACAGCACCCAGCGTCAATCCTCTAATCATCTTCTTTTGGAAAATCAGCATCAAAACTACTACGGGAATAATAGCTATGTTTATTCCAGCTGTCAGGTAGCCCCAGTCTATCCTATACAATGAGATGAATTGATATAGCGCGACTTGAAATATCATGGAATCGGGTTTGTTAGACAGTACTACAGGTAATACAAATTCATTCCAAGAAAATCTGAAGGACAAGATGGCAGCTATAAGGAAGCCAGGAAGCGACATGGGTATCGTCACGCGAATTAAGGCTCCTATTTTTGAACAACCATCTATTAGCGCAGCTTCCTCAAGTTCTTTAGGTAGAGATTCAAAGTAATTCTTAAGCAAAAAAATATTGAGTGGAATAATGAGAATCTGAAATGTCAATACAAGTGCTACAAGTGAATTCAGAAGACCTACGTTATTCAACATGATATATAATGGTATTATGTTTATGACCACAGGGATCATGAACAATGCCAATATTGTGCTCATCATCAGATTTTTTCCTTTAAAGTCATATCTTGCAAATGCGTAACCTCCTAGGGCGCTCACAGTCACGCTTAGGACCGTACTCCCCACACTCACTGTCAGGCTATTAACAAGGCTTAAAACAAGTTTCGAGTCTGTCATGACAAAAAGATAATTTTCCAAGGTAGGATGGTTTGGCAAAAATTTTGGAGGAAAGCTTATTGCTTCTTGGTTTGGTTTGAAAGATGTGGAAAGAACCCACACGAGTGGAGCCACAGTAATGAAGAGATAAACAGCGATAACAGAATAAATCAAACTCTTCTCAAAGAAGATCTTCATTTAGTAATCCCTATGATTTAGAGTAGACGTTGCATTTGAAGTAGTTGCCTGAGCAAGATTTTTTTATGGCAGGTACCATCCTCACACTCGAGCAACTTCAACCTCGGTTCCGTCCTTCCTGAAAAGTTTGAGGTAAGAATATGCCAACACTAAATTGACACCTATGAGGAAAAGCCCTACAACGGATCCTTTAGATAACAGTCCAAATTCGAAAGCCTGCCTGTACATGTATAAAGATGCGGTTGTACTCGCGAAAAGTGGTCCTCCGTTAGTCATGACTAGTATTAAATCAAAGAAATTGACTGACCACATGGTTATCAATATGAGATTAATGAGAATAAATGGCTTAAGCATTGGAAGTGTTATGTGAAAAAAGCTTTTGGTTTTCGTAGCTCCGTCTATAAGCGCTGCTTCGTAAACGACTGGACTAATCGAAAATAATCCGGCAGTCAAAAACAGCATCGTAAATGGTGTTCCATGCCACATGTTTGCGATAACTATTGTCCATAATACCATACTTGGATCTGATAACCAAGAAACAGGGTTCAATCCCATCTGTTCCAGACCATAGTTTAATATCCCGAAGCTATCGTTGAAAATGAACTTGAACGAAAAGCCCGTTATAACTGCAGAAACTGTCCACGGTATTATGAACAAGGCACGCAGGGTGTTGGAACCTCTTATTTGTTGATTCAATACCACAGCAAGAACCAGCCCCAGAAAAAACTGAAGTGTTACCGATCCACCTACGAATAGTATACTGACCTTAAGTGATGAATGAAAACCAGGATCAGTCAAGAGACTTAAGTAATTATTAGGCCCAACGTATTTCCAGTCCCTCAAAATAGTTGAAAGAGATACATTATGCACTGAAAGATATACGTTCCACAAAAGTGGAAACAAAAGAAATACGGTTAATATCAAAAGAGATGGTACTAAGAGGAGATAGGGCTGAATTCTCTGTGTTCTCCTCTCCAGCACTAGTTACCAGATCCTGCTATGTTAGAATAAAAATCCTACTTGAACTTGGGCAGTATTATGACCATCCAAGCACTTGCGCAGATTTTTTCGCCGCGTCATCTAACGCTTGTTTGGGTTCCTTGATGCCAAGATAGACTTCATCGATTGCCTGTCTTATGTTATCTGCTATCTGCGGATATTCCGGAATGCTTGGCCTGCTATGTCCTATTCCAATCATAGAGATCATTTCTTTATAATATGGTATTGTGGCGTTTAGTTGGGCAGAATATGCCCCCTCACCTATGGGTTTTTGAGTGGGAAGATATCCGTATTTTTCTAGCACTGGCGCAAGTACGTCAGGTTGTACCATTATCGTAAGCAATTCCCAAGCGAGATCTCTGTTTGTGGAGGTCTCAGGAATACTAAGCATCCATCCCCCCATCATTGTTGCACTAGTATCACCTTCTTTGGGAACTGGAAATGCAGGTATCATACCAATACGCTGATCAAGGCCTTTCCATTCATCCGGCGGAAAATGTCCAAGTAACCATGATCCTTCCAACATCACAGCAAATTTTTTGTCTGCAAACTCTTGGCCCCAGAAGTGATCTATTTGAGGTTTTATTCCCGCTTTTACCTGGTCTTTCAAAAATTGAAGTGCTTTGACACCCTCTGTACTGTTATAGGTAGGAAACCAGTAGGTACCCTTTTGCGGATGGCCGCTCCTTTGATCGACTATTTTGCCACCAAGCATCCACAGATATGGATACCACATGTCGGGAGAATGGCTAGCACCGACAAGATGCATGGCTTGGGTTCCATTGCCTTTGAGTGCAGCCTCCATCTTCTTGGCTGAGGCCAGATACCCATTCCATGTCTTTAGAGAGTCAGGGTTTACTCCTGTCTGATTCAGGAGATCTTTCCAATACCACATGGACCTGACATCAGTCCAGGCCCAAATTCCATATACTTTATCGTTATAGATGCCACCGTCCCAATTAGTCTTGTACCATTCAGAAGATCTGTTCCATGCATGTGCTAAACTTGACAAATCCGACAGGAAGCCTGCTTCTGCGAATTCACCAAGCCATATCTGGTCTACTGAAACAATGTCGATTGGAGTTTTTCCTGCCATCGATGTCAGAATCTGCTTTCGGGTATCGGCATATGGCAATATTCTGGAGTCTATGTTTATGGTCATATCGGGATGTTTTTCCCTCAGTTTCACTAGTGCATTCGCAAACAAAGTATCCCATCTATCTTTTGGTTCCGCTACTATCGCAGTTAAAGTAACTTGTTTGCCTTGTTGAGATTGAGCTGTCATGAATGGAGTTAGGCTAGCGGCAGCAAGGATCGAAAGTACTAAGCCACATATCAGAATGAGCTTGAAGTTTTGGGATACAAAGCCAAAACTATCATTCTGGATAGCAGAAAAATACTTACCGAAGGGATCAAATTTGGTCATCGCATACCTAGCGAATTTTATGCTTTTAAGTATTTATTCATGCAGTTCTTCCTGACTGTTCTTGCTCTCTTCGGGGGTTGTTATTGTAGTCCATCGGCAGATGGTTAACCAGATCTACTTACACCTTAACATGAAAAAGCTTTTTCGAAAAATTTAACCAATTCTAGTCCAGTTTAGAAAATAAAGGAGCATGTATGAAATGTTGGAAGAAAATTAATATTCTATTAAAATGAATATATTTCTCCAAGCAGCAGCTGGTTATTTTGACAACGCTTCGGGTAAAAGATCTTACTAAGAGATATGGCAATGTTACTGCGCTAGAAAAATTTTCTCTTGAAATAAGTTCAGGGGAATTCATGGTTCTTCTTGGTCCGTCGGGCTGCGGGAAAACTACCGTCATAAGATGCATTGCAGGACTGACGAATCCTACAGATGGTGAGATTTACATTGGAAATGAATTAGTAAACGATCTTCCGCCAAAGGATCGCGATGTGGCAATGGTATTTCAAAACTATTCACTCTACCCTCACATGAATGTCTATGATAATATCGCGTTTCCGTTAAAGATGAGGAAAACGGAACGGCGGGAAATAGTCGAAAGGGTGGCGAACATAGCAGAACTTCTCAATATAGACCATCTTCTTAACCGAAAACCACGAGAAATTAGTGGCGGCCAAATGCAGAGAGTTGCACTCGGTAGAGCACTCGTTAGAAAACCAAGGATTTTCTTAATGGACGAACCGCTGAGTAACCTTGATGCTAAATTACGGACTGATATGAGAGTAGAGATTAAGAAACTACAGAGGAAATTGCAAATTACTACACTATACATTACACATGATCAGGTAGAAGCAATGAGCATGGCGGACAATATAGGGGTGATGGATTCAGGAAAACTACAACAGCTTTGTAATCCAGACGAAATATATAACAACCCTGCCAACAAGTTTGTGGCAAGTTTCATAGGAATGCCTCCAATGAACTTTTTAGAGTGTAATTTGGTTAGACAGCCGTCCCAGATTTTCTTTACATTTGCCAGTGGCAGCCGTGGTACAACGCACAGTAACGTTATGCTGAAGGTTCCGGATACGCTGTCAGACAGACTCTGTAATTTCAAAGAACAAACAATTATCCTTGGAGTACGACCAAAAGATGTGCAGATTTTGAAACGGGATCAAGATTTCGAAGGCTTGAAGTTGATAGGTGAAGTATCTTTTATGGAAATGCTTGGTGATGAGTCAATAGCAGAAGTACGATTAGATGAAGACTCTATAAAAATTTCTAATGTAGACCCTAAGTCAGAGAATATGACTATCGGAAATGAAGTCAGGTTGGGAATAAATCAGAACAAAGTGTATTTGTTCACAAAGGCTGGCAATAGAATAATGGGTGAGAATTAAACCTCTTGCCTTCCCACACGACGATGGACATTATTTTTTATTCACCTTGACAAAACTGGATTTGTTTGACCGGCTAATTGCCATGGGGGGTTTCTGAACTAACGATAGTCGTAGTCATAGGCACCGTTCCTGCATTTTCAATTAAATGATCCACAAATACGGGTATGCATTCTTTCCGTGTGTTTTCCTTCATTTCGCTTAAGCTATCCACGGCCTCAGGTTGCCAATGACTTCTAACTAATTCCAAAAGTATCAATTGTACCTCATGAATCACCTTTCCAAACAAGGTGAGAATATATTTTCCGTTTTCACGTTTAATCATACCGGTCTCAATGAATTTGGAAATTCTTAGGTAATATTGTTTACGTGACATCTTATGTTCATTCAAAAGATCATCAATGGATATCCCTTTTGCTGCTATGGAATTAAACAGGTTTAATGATTTTTCATCACTAATTGCGGTTAATATTTCTGAGACCGATACTGATCTTAGATTCTTCCTTTTCATACCTTTTTCGGATATCCAATTTTTTTAATTGATACTAAATCATAGGGTGCCTCACACTCACGGTTGACGATCATGTAAATTATTTTCTTGCCGAGAATAGTCTCATCGTGGACTCTCATGAATCAGAAAAAGAGTAAACAGCACTATTAGGATTGTGTTGAGAAATCGCATAGATCACGATAAACTATATTGAATCTTTTGCATTTACCAAAGCTCGATATTACTAGATTTGTATTTGTTTAGGATTATAGTATAAAGTTTACGAGAATTACGGACAATATTACAGGTTTGCAAAGGAATTATTTTGATTATTTCCTAGACTCCAGTATTATTTTAAATGAATCTAAAAACAGTTGCTGCGGATTTCATCTAAAATCGCCTATTTACAATTGTTTTAGTAAGGAAAATAAAGATAAATCTTCGGGGCATTGACTGCTAGGCTTCATACATAATTTACCCAACTCTTCATTTCTCACACATTTTGGACAGGTTATTCACTCTCAAAAGTGATTATTAGGAATTTTTCGGAATCCGAGACATATTTAAAACTGCTATAGTGTGGAAGGACCTATCCACTGGCTGGATAGTATTCTCATTTTTGTCCCGTCACCGAGATCTTGTTTGACAAACTCTTTAAGCACCCTTAAACATTATGTATTTTGTTAGGTTCGAATTAGAGTGGTTATGCATAAAAAAGCAAGATATTGGATAAGAGAGGATTATATGGAAAAATTTGTTTGTGGTGTGCCTTAGATGAAGTGTTATTTTCCTGTAGTACTAGAGATTAGGAATTGATACAATTTGACATGTAAAGGCATTTGCGTTCGTCACAAGGCACTAAAGCCGATTGGAGTTGGTCGGTATGTTGTCGGGCATAAACGCTGTCAAGTATGTGAGATATTCATAAAGTGGGAAGGATTTTTTTGTCCCTGCTGCGGATATAGATTGAGAACAAGACCTCGTAACTCGAGGTATAAATCTAGATTGATGGAAGCAATTAAACAACAAAATATACTTACTATTGAAAGGAAACTGTAGTGAACATATGTCTCGCCCGCTCTGGTCTCATTCATTTGACCAGATGGTCCTGAGTTTATTTGCAGAGGATTTAGCATCGTTACTATTTGTAAAAACTTCCAAAGTAATTGTTCTATCATAATCAATATACTTTAGTGCTTTGACTGTTTCTACATGATCTATTAAACCTTCACCAATTGGAAGATGCTCATCACGCTTTCCATGATTATCATGCCAATGGACATGAATTATTTTTTCTTCAAACTTATTTATGTAATTAAATACTGACGTCATTCCTCCCGATGTAAAAGCATGGGGAATATCTAGATGAACAAATAATGAAGCGACATTATCGATAATATATTTAAATTCATCTATATTGTGTATCCCATTTGAAATTGGGACATTTTCCAACATTACCTTCACTTTTGACTTTTTAGCATACGTTACAATTTCTCTAAGACTTTTAATCAAGTTATTCAAGAGGGCCTGTCTTTTTCCTCCATAAAACATACCATTGAGATTTGCATGGAAATTAATGAGATCTATTCCTACCGATTTTGCTGTTCGAATTTCTCTAAGGGACTCAAGAATCCAAGCATGTCGAACATAGTCATAGTCTGAGCACAAATCTAACCAATAGGCTGTGTGACCGATAGCTTTATGCCTGAAACTCTGAAGCAGCTTTGATATTTCATATTTCTTTTTGTTAATTACAGTGGGATTACCTTCGGGTCCTTCTATTCCTATCTCGACATAGTCAAAATTTAGATCATATATTTTACGTATTTCACTCAATATTTCATTCGATGGATTGGTGAGTAATCCGTAAGATGGCATAGGATAAGTCTACCATCTAGTTACGCAATATACCTTAAAAAATGTTGAAAAGCACCTAAATTCGTACTCGTCTGTGCTTTTCCTTTATGATTTACAGTGTTGCAATTGTTCCTCGCATTTAGACTGCAGCTTACCGGTGATGTATTTCTGTGGAACGGGAAAAATGAAAAGGTGTCCATTGAATAATCAAATTAAAAACATTCGATTTGAGACAATAGATGAGGTCGTGGTCACGACACGCCATTATAAACTATGTTGCGGAGTACTTCCCGGATAATCATCAATCGAGGCGAGAGACGATCCTTCTTTCCATTTCCTAGCATGTTCACGATAATGAGATTATGATGGGAAACGCATTTATCCCTAGGTCAAGGATCTTTGTGTTTATGTCTTGATTGCTGGCTGTAAGGTGATAACAGGTCGGCACTTCTCATTGAGTTATTGGTCAATTGTATTCAAAGAGTAGAACTAACTTTGTTAGATAATAATAGATACAGAGTAAGTAACAAATGAAGGTCACCAATAAATACTCGATAGATTAGTGTGTTATGATTCGAATGAAATATAGAAGTAGAACTGATATAACCGGATTGATCTTGGAAGCGGCAAACGGCGGAGCGACGAAGACTAAAATCATGTATAAGGCATATCTCTCGTTCGCACAATTACGAGAATACCTCTCAATGCTATTGGAAAAAGGGCTAATTGATTACGTAGAAGGGCGAGCAATCTACAAAACAACTGAAAAAGGAATCAGACTCTTACAAATGTGTAATCAAATGAATGAAGAACTTGTAGTATTTGACAACATCAGATAGATGACAAAAAGAAGGTAGGTAATGTAGTTCCAGGCACCGTTGAATATGAAAATGTAGTTGTGATAGGTGCTGCAGGAATTAAAACAATCAACTTCTATCTATTTTTGTAACTTTACTAATTTTATTTGGTCTAATTGGAATATTCAATAAGGAAATCATTATCGTTTTACCGTTGTGGACTAGGAGCGGGCCAGTACGACTCGAGACAAAAGTTCCTTGGAGCAGATATTAATTTAACATGAAATTGTGTTTATGGCATATAGCAGCGTGGAAGATGTTCCATGACCCTAATAGCTTTTTCCTTTCCCAAGATATTTGAGAACGAGGATTAGAAGTTTTTAAAAACATAAATTTAGTGGTTGGAGTACTTTCAAAATTAAGAAAAAATGTACAGAATACTGTCAAGCAAAAGATTTTACGGGTAATCAAATAGTCACATCTTTGCACGTAATGAAAATATTCAAAACCATCCTGAAAATAGTTTAATAGTTGACTTACAATAACTAATGATATCTAAGTAGTATCGCAAATTGTTTAGAAGGCAAATATTACTATGTTTATTACCAAGTACGTAATTTGGTAAATAACAGTAGCAGAAAATTTGTAGTGGATTCACAGAACCAAATTCAGCATCTTGTTTTGGTACAGAATATGTTTTATTTGTTATTATGGACAGCATGACACCTTAGATAAGTGATATTCAGTATGGTGGATTCAACATGAATAAATCAAATGGAGTACTCTTTGCAATCTTGTCAGCAGTAGTCTTAATGACTATGGGGGTTACTGCAACACCCGTCCTCGCAGGAGGAAGTCATGACCATCATAACCACAATAACAGCAAGCATTGTGAAAAGAATGGCGATAATAACTGCAACACAGACAACGTAGATCAAGAAGTATACGCTAGGAATGAGTGTGAAATTGAAAATGAAAATGATGACCATAGCCATGATAACACAAATGAAAATACACTGTCGTGCGTTAATAACGTAGAGAACATTAACAATGCCCTCTTAGGAATAGTACCATAATTAGCACACTAGAAAATAAAAGTCGTCAACAATTTTTATTTTTGTTTCAGACCAACTACTTTATGTGTTACTTGATAGTAGATAACATCGTGAGTTTTATTTTTATTTTGCGAAAATCATGAATCGGGGTTACCTTACAAATCTCCAACGATTAAGGTTTAGCTTTCCTTCAAAAAGTTGGATAACAAATGAGATACAGTCCTTGAAATCTGTGTATTATGACCCCAATGTAAAATGATCTATTCCTTGGCCCTACATTGTTTATTTGACTAGTTCTCTCAATTAACTCAAGTCTTCCAAGTTGGTGGATTGGCAGATCTTGATGACGATACTTTCTGTTTCCGAGCTCTTGAAAATCATGTAAGCACTCCCAAAAAAGTTCTGCTGAACCTTCTTTTGGCTATTTCAAGGGCCTTTTTCCCTCTCGGTGTAAGACTGTACGTAATGGTTTTGCCTTCCTTCACCTCGCTCAGAAATCTCGCGTCTCTAAGACTTTTAAGGGCAGGATAAATAGTTCCAGGACTTGGTTTTTCACCCCTCCTTTTTGCTAGCTCATTGGCTATTTCTTGGCCATGCATTGAATTTTTTGACAGTAAAAAGAGAATCAGAAATCCTAACAACCCTCTCATATCGCAGCATTCCTCTCCAAGTCCTCGCACATTAAATATTGGACATACGATATATATAAATACATCCATGTTTATATATCGTATAACCGATATGATAGAGATCGAAATGGAGGTGATTGTATGGGACGAGGATGTTGTGGAGTAGGAATTCAAGGGGCTAGGAACTTCCTAACAAAAGAAGAAAGAATTACTTTGCTTAAGGAATACAAAGATGATCTTGAGAAAGAAGTTCAAGGAATTGTCGAAAGAATTACAGAACTTGAAGAGTAGAGAAACTAATCTTTCTCTTATTTTTCTAACTAGAACTAGGTTTTGTTATGCTTCCAATTACCTAATAATGATCATATGAGTCAAGAGTCCTTTCAACCATAGTTATTTCGTTTAGTATCCACTCATCATATTATGCATAAGAACCCAAGACAGACATCGCCGGGACAATAATTTCGACTAAGACAGAATAACCATGGCTCGAAAAATATCGATCAATTTTGTATCGCTTGCAACTAATTATATGAAAGTTCTCTTAATCTTACATTATAATATCTTCAATGAATGATCAATGAATGTCAAACATATTCTAATGTGAATTCAACACAACCTTTTATGATATCTAAATCGTTATTCCACCAAGTTACGTTAGTTCAATGGCTCGGAGATCTCGTACTTCAATCTACTTGTCGGCTAATGTTATGAAAATTCCTCGTTCGTCCATTTGTGGATTTATGATAATTGGAACTCGCAATGGATCGGGATCAACATAATTAATCTCGATAGTGCATCTACCAGGCTGAATATGTCTATTTAAAGACAACACAATCTGAATTCCAGATTGCGTTGGAGAGATAATGGTAGGTATCCCTAGTTGTAACACAACTTCTCGGTATTGACTAGTATCAAAGAGTGTCTGATTTAGTCTGTTGAATTCAATAGGATTCAAATAAAGCATCGCAGCTATCTCTAATTCTTTTGTTGACTCTGGCTGTATTGAAGTTCTAACCCTTTCAGATGGGACAGCCCAAGAAACCTTGTCTTTCCTATCATCTTTTGCGATGTACCCTTCACAAAATTCAGCAGGTAGCTTCCCGTTATTTTTTATCGCCACTCTATTTAGCAAGTAGGGTATTTTGTAGCCTCTTCCGTCTGGATGAACTACTGGTGAATTTGTGTCTGCGATAAAACAATGAATTAAAATCGGATTGATCCCCCTGATATGGTTTAAGTCTAGCTTCGCCTTGCTAGACCTTTTTCCGACAATCTGAATAACCTTTGAACCAGCGTTGACTGCGAATCCAGCAGCGGTAACTGCAGCAGAGAATGGATTGAACATATGATGACATTAAAATCCGA
>JAKEIK010000184.1 GCA_022545895.1 Nitrososphaeraceae archaeon
CCTCTTCCAGTATTATCCGATGAAGATATCCATGAAGGTTACATCTTCAAAGATGACGGCACCAATGCTTATGACGTGCTCTTCATGCTTCATGAAGAATACGTCACCAAACAAGAATATATGAACTTAAAACGGTTTGTCTCAAATGGTGGTGTTATTGTATTCATCGATGGAAATGTTTTCTATGCGCAAGTTTTGTATAATCCGGACATGCATACGGTCACCCTTTTGAGCGGACATGATTGGAGCTTTAATGGCAAATTTGCAGAAAAAAGTATTCGGGAAAGATGGCTTAATGAGAATAAAGACTGGATGGGCTCAAATTTCTTGTGGAGTGGTATCAATGCAGATACGGTCTTTACCGATAATCCTTTCAACTATAGTCACTTTGAAGAAAACTATATCTCAAATCCCGATGATCACATTATCTATGACTATCATGCCGTAATACCTCCAGAGTTGGTAGAGGCCAATTCCATAATGACCAAACCTCAGATAGCAACCTATAGTTTGGAGTATGGAAAGGGGAAAGTAATAATGCTTGGGATCTATGGCCAACACCTCTTAGGAAATCCCGCGTTTACTAGATTTCTAGACGATCTAATATTTCCACAGGCAGCTGGATCAAAGTTTTATACTAATGGCAGTAACATACCTGTATACTACTATCTAAATTCAGGCAATTTGTCAGGCATTAACAAAAGTGATTCTAACTTGACGTTGAACTTCGAAAGGACACAGAACATCTCAGACGATCTCCTGATATCAATACCCATTCAACTTATCCGTCCAATCAAAGTAAGTGACCTAGAAAATATGACGATACTCCTAGATGGTAAAACGATAAACTATAGCATCTTTGTGGGATACAGCGAAGTTGGATTAAGAATTCACTTAACTCCAGACTCTAAAAAGCTTGAAATTCTCCATAATTCACTCTTGAGGAATATCGATCAGAGTTAAAGCTCTGTCTTTTTCTGCTGTTCGTTATAAAAATTACCAATTTTCCGAAAACTAGAAAGGGTGACTATATCAGTGCACGCAAGAAAATGATATAGGTTTTACGACTGTAGTGTTTGTCTTCGTCTTATCGCTCAATGGCTTATTACTTTTGTTATTGCCGGGATTAGTGTCAAAAGAATGATACTTCATTTGTCGAATCAATAATCATGACTTTCATTATCAACTGTAAAAATTGAGGGAATGAATTTCAACCTCGGCTGCGCTATGTAAGTTGATTAATGGGATCCTATGATTGATATTTGGCCTCTATTGTTCGGATTCAGTTCTACAAAGACTGTTGTTTCATCTAAGTGAGAGGTTCTGAATTGTTGCGTAATTTTAAATTGCTTCACAAGCCCTCCTTCTTGTCCTGTGGTCTCGCTATACGATTTCAAGTCGATTGCACTGCCAAATAAAGAGATGGGAAGAGTGATATTTACAAATGGTGCAGCAATTTCTCCACCAATCCTATCTGTTCCGATGCTCAGGGAGATAGTCTTGTTATCAGGCTCAAACTCAATATTGTTTAGTTTTGCATCTTTCAGCGTAAGTTCTACCCAATTTATTTGAGGATAGGAGTGGTTCAGATCGATAGAGTCTAATTTGTAAATATTATCCGCACCAAAATAGACATCTCCAGTAGGTGACTGCGCTACCGCTATTATATTGTCATAAAATGAGGGAAATTTTATGATCATTTCTTCCTTGATTTTTTTTGTACCATCCAAAGCTATAGCATGTAAACTCCCGGTGTTGAACATAGCTACTAGGTACTTTCCCTTCAAGGAAGGAAACTTGTCCTCATCGTAATAGACTGCTTGAGCGGGAGCAGTAGTCTGATAGTAGAATCGTACAGGCTTCAGATTGCTACTGTTGTCTCCCGTGGGGTCAGTGTTGGTGCCCTGAGTTGTCGGAAAGCCATAATTTCCGCCTTTGTTTAATACATTGATTTCATCGTAATGGGCCTCCCCATTTTCAGTGACAATTCCCACCCCCTTGTCATCAAGGGCAATACCATAAACATTTCGATGACCCCAAGTGTACACAGGTGAATTCGGAAAAGGATTATCTGAGGGAATGGTCCCATCTCTATTTATACGTAAAACTTTCCCAAGCAAATTGGTTTTGTTCTGCTTTAGATCAAGAGTAGATGCAAATCCTGTCGAAAGATAAAGCTTCTTATCAGGACCAAATGTCAGGGCTCCCCCTACGTGAAGACCGTCGCTCGAACCAGGTATGTAGGGGATAATAATCTGCTCTGTAGTAGCCTTATTGTTTACTTCTGTGAATCTAACTACTTTGTCAAAGATTTTGTTGGCTTTGTCATCAAAGCCTGTGTAACATAAATAGACATAGTGATTAATTGCAAAGTCAGGATCAAGGGCAATACCTAAGAGTCCTCCATGCCCTGTTACTCTTATGGGGATTCTTACGAAAGGTTCAGGCAAAACTTTGTCATCTTTCATAATTCTTACTTCTCCGGTGTCTTTCTCAGTAAAAAATAATCGGCCATCTGGAGCGAACGCCATACTTACTACTTGAACTACTTCTCTAAAGTCATTATCGCGTGACGAATAATCCTTCGTTCCATTATCGAAAGGCCAATAACCAACTAATTCTTCCAACGGCGAATGGACATCCCTAGAAATATCCTGAATTTCTTTGATGGAAAGTACCCTAGCATACATTCTCAGATCATCTATTATACCCATCCATGCTTTGTCATGATCATAAGAATTCTGTCCGATATTAATTGGAACTCCTGGATCTGGTTGAAATTCCCCGTAAAAGCGGGTAGAATTCACGAGAGCTCCGTTAAGATAAATTTTGACCACTCTTCCGTCGAACGTCCCGACAATATGATCAAAACTTCCAGAATGAATAGGAGACTGGACGGTAAAAAGATCTCCCCTCGTGTTCGCTACAGAAAACTTCAAACGATCCATAGGCTTCCAAATGCGTTCAAACGACCATCCGGAAGTATGTGTAAAGTTGATATGGGAAAGTACGGCAGAATTTGAAGGAAAAGTAGGATCTTGTTTCATCCAGAAAGATATGGAAAAAAGCTGGTTATTGAGTGACGGGTTATTTGCCAGAGTTACAAACTTTTGGATGTACCCCTTCAGGGCTAAAGCATTTCCATTGTGCCCCTTTACCGAATCAAAATCAATTGGAGTAACTTGATAAATCATTTTAGCATTCCCCATTACATAAAAGCTGTTGAACCTGCTTTCCACACGATCACAGTGAATGCCTGTTGATGCGATTTCACACCCGTAAGTTTGCTTAGTTTCCTGATCGGATAGGTCTGCAGCAGCGAAATTAACGATAAAGGTGATGAAGCAAAAGGAACAGATCAGGCCAATTATAGTGAGAGATGTCAATGCATTACTTAGATACACTGTCTGACCAGATAAGTCTGATTCGTACAATTTCGACAAGAATGTTTCTTATTTGGAAGATATAAGAGAAATGTTCAGATTTGGATATTAGTGCCAGTGATCCGTTTTCGAACATATGTCAAGCTGATATCTATAATGTAGACG
>JAKEIK010000185.1 GCA_022545895.1 Nitrososphaeraceae archaeon
CGGGATACTGATTGTATTAACTAGTTGAATGCTTTACACTCCTTTAGTTCATACTTTAAAATTACAAATTTACTACTGGCATGTCGGAATTCGAACGTTGCATATAGTAGGGTTCTACAAACGAGTATTTCAGTTTTCTTTATAGTAACGAATAGGAATTGCTTGATGAAAAATGATTATTTTTTAGTTACGGTAAGAGTTTACTTCGACTACGGCTTGAGGTATTCCCTTCTTTAGGTCATCGAGGCTCATTACTGGATGGATCTCAACATGAGCTCCCATTCCACTAAAGAGGGGTTCAACCAAAACCGGTATCTGGTCTGCGCTCTGTATATCAACGATGAACGCGGCTACTCTATTGCCATCCGCTTCAAAGAAATAAGTTGCTTCAGCCTTTACTTTGTTTATGTATGTCTCAAGTTTACTCAAAAGGTTTGGATCTCGTACCATTAGGTTTCCGGCTTCTGTAGGTATCTTTGCACGTATTAGGAATCTCATCTTTTCAGGCCTCGATCCAAGGAGCAGCTTTGTGTCGAGTCAATAGGAAACGGGATATCAATTCAGCAATTAGCTCACCTTCCTCTTCTAATGCGAAATGTCCAGTATTCAACAAATGGAGTTGTATGTTCTTGAGGTCACGTTGATAAGGAATAGCTCCCTCCTTAGTAAATATGATATCATTTCTCCCCCAAACTACAAGTGTTGGTGGTTGATACTTTCTAAAGTACTCTTGCCATTGCGGATATAACGGAGGATTAGATCTGTAGTCATAGAATAGCTGAAGCTGGATTTCATTGTTGCCTGGACGATCAAGTAGTAATTGGTCATGAATCCAATTGTCAGGACTTATTGCATTTTCATTCTTTACTCCATGTGTATACTGCCATCTAGTAGCTTCGATGGTAAGAAATTTCTTAAGAGCATTCTTGTTCCTGTCATTGGGCTCATTCCAATAGGCTTTGAGTGGTTCCCAGAACTCTCCTAAACCTTCATCATATGCGTTTCCATTCTGCACCATCAAGGCTTCTATCATCTCAGGATGCTTGACCGCAAGACGGTAGCCTATTGGTGCACCGTAGTCCATCACGTATAGGCTATATCTTTCTAATCCTATCTGGGTGATGAATTTGTCTACAATCTCGGCAAGGTGATCAAATGTATACTCGAACTTGTCTACAGGAGGCATGGAGCTATATCCAAATCCAGGATAATCCGGTGCAACCAGATGGAATTTGTCTGCCAAGGCGGGAATAATATTCCTGAACATATGCGATGACGTTGGGAATCCATGAAGTAACAGGATCGTTGGTGCATTCTCCTTGTCCCCAGCTTCGCGATAGAATATTGACTGACCATCAACAGTGATGGTTTGATTTTTGATTTTTGTCATATCTAAGATATCTAGATATCTATTATTTAATTGTATCTAAAACAGATATCTAGATATCTTTAATAATTGGTAGATGAATAGTAAAAGCATGGTAAAGGATCTATTCGTTAGGGATTTCGACGAAAAACTTCATGCAAAAGCGACCCAAATTGCCATAAACGATGGTATTACTTTGGCATCACTCGTAGCAGATGCTGTTGATATATGGATTAAAAATCATGAAAAAAACCGACACAGACACAATTTAATTTTGTATGATAATGAAGCATCTTTAAGTAGATTACTTGATGAAATAGATAAATTAGCTTCAGGTAATTGGTTCAAATCCTCTTGCGGTTCAACAAAACACTATGGTATGCAATATCTCAACAAAAAACGCTGGTTTGATGCAACTGCCGGTAATTATGACAAGCTTTTAGAAAATCCGCAAGAAACTGGAAGCAAGGTGTTAGAAATAATAGGAAATAAAGTTGGCAATACATTTCCACTAACAGTTGCTTTTTTAGTTGAAGATCTTGCCCGCGAAGAATCTGTAAAAAAGGCAGTAAGGTTTTGTGAATGGTATGAAAGAAAATCTCTCCCAGGAATTACCTATTGTATTGCAAATACTAGGAATGTTATTAGCGGATCATTTGATGATCTGTTTGACTTGTTTAATGTCCATAATGCTGTGTTCCTAACAAAGGGCAACAAGTTATACAAATTAAGATTAGATGAAGAAAGATTTTATTCGCTTCTCATTTGAATATGATTCCATTACACTATTGGAAATGTTCTTCAAAATGATCTGAACTAATTTTAACTATGATATAGCCCTTAACTTCAGGCACCGTATATTATGACGAATATTGTGATAATTTCTTCCAATCAATAAGAAGAAATTTGATATCAATATTTTTTGCGTTCAACAGCTTAGGTATTGACACTGTAGATTCTTCTAAAGTAACAATTGAAA
>JAKEIK010000186.1 GCA_022545895.1 Nitrososphaeraceae archaeon
AGCGGCAAAGATTCTAAATAAAAGATAATGAACCTAATAGACATAGCTCTATGCTCATGGTAAGTCAAAAAAAGAATTTAATATTTGCAATGAAGGTAAAATACTAATGAGCGAAACCACGTTAATAAAAATAGCTTTCTGGAACTTGCAGAATCTCTTTGGCACTTACAAAAATTATATCGCAACAGACTTTGAATTTACTCCAGAAAATGGTTGGACAGATAATGTGAAGAATACAAAACTTGACAATCTATCGAAAGTAATCCGATCCATGGACTTTGGAATTGATGGTATAGAAGACAAAGAACCAGATTTGCTAGGATTATCTGAAGTGGAAGATAAAGAGATTCTTCAAGAATTGATAAATAGAATAGGTCGGGACAAATATTTGATAGCTGATTATAAAGATAGTCCTGATTTGAGAGGAATTGACGTATGCTTGGTTTATTCAAGAGATATTTTTGAACTTATAGATACCAAGGCGTATTCTATTGATTTCAGGTACCCAACCAGGGATATTCTTCTGACTCATCTTAAAGTCAGATCTAATGACGCCGATTTGTATATTCTGGTAAATCACTGGCCTTCCAGGAGAGGTAAATTTGAAAGTTGCCAGCCCAATGATACAGCCCACGCAAGAAATACAGTTGCCGAGAGTTGTGGTAAAATAGTAGATGCGATATTAAAGATACCAAAAGAAGAACTACTTCAAATGCCGGAAGAACTACTTGTTCATAACAATAGTACCTTTCTTGAGAAACTTGAAAACGAATGGAACAAAAATGTACTAGTAATGGGCGATTTTAATGACGATCCATACGATGAAAGCGTCTTACGATATCTGGGAGGAGTACCAGATATACGATTTTGTAGAGGCTGGAAGGAAATTCTTGAGCTTCGAGTCAGAGAAGAAAGGAATATCAAAGGTATTTCATTTAAAAAATATTACCTCGAAGAAAGTGCTGCCTTATTCAATTGTATGTGGAAGTTAATTGCTGAGCCAAATATAATCGAGAGTCAGACATCAATTTCAGGCGGAAAGGAACAGGCACAGGATCCAAACGTCCCAGGCGGTACTATTCATTATTGGAGAGACAACAGATGGAGCATATTTGATCAATTTGTAGTCTCTCGTGGATTGTATTATGGAAAACAGAAGTTACAAATTATGTTAGATAGTGTCAGAATTGCTTACAATGGACTTAGGTTGGTCGATAATTTACCCCCCGATAGATTTGATGATAGCATAGATAAAACTTACCATACTGATAAAAAAAGGATTCATCCATCACTGAAAAGTACGCCTATGGAATTTGTATTTTTAAAATATTACTATAATGAGGAAACAGCTGATTTTAAAGCTGATAACAGAAGTATTCCACAAGGCAGAGACGCTAATACGGGATACAGCGATCATTTTCCAATTCAATGTCTGATAAAGCTTTTATGATTGTAAATAGAAATACGAAAATCTAATCTAGGCGGACAAAAAACCAGTTTCCTACATGCCGGGTATTTTTTTAATGTAGTTCCAAGTGGATAGAACAACAGGCTACTGAAGCTTCCAATTGTAAAGCAAAATTTCAAAAAAAGGTGGTTTTAACCGTGAATTTCTTTTTCGAGGGCTTGTTTTAACATATGTAAATGCTTAAGTCGATCCTTCTTAATGGTTTGCCAGGTCTCCACTAGATCAGATTTATTTGCATTCTGTGCATCCTTGATGTACGTATCAATAGTTTCGTAAAGGAAGCCAGCGTCTTTTCCCATTGCATGCAGTAGATCATACATCGTATTTGACAATTCAGATTCATGACTCATTGTAATTGTTATGTTCAAAAGATTATTTAAGGAAGCTGTCCGAATAACGAAAATTAATAATCAACTAGCGATATAGTCGCGGAAAGCAAATTAACAGAGCCACGCCAACAGCATCAATAATGCCCATAATTACAAAAATCAGAACACAAATTCCAGCTTAAGATACGGAGTTTTTATGAATTAGTCATTTTCGGCACTAGAGATACTTTCGAGATACAGGCGGTGAATTTTTTCTCTATATTCGCGTATAGGTCTAAAAATATCATCTAAGCTGACTTGGTTGACTGAAGATGCTTTCTTCATAATTATCCGATTAATCATACATATTAGAGGCGGAAGATTAGGGAAAGCTTACAGACCGCTAAAAATTGTCATCGATGACCCAATTGCATATTGATTAAATAATTTAAACATCGAGCCTTAAAATCACCGCTGCGAGCACACAACGGGGAGTCAACGGGAGAGAATAATCATTCCCGTTGAAACATAAACTTCACGACCATATCTTCCATATTGGTTTCTTTTTATTGTCTCTCCTCTAACATTAACTGACTAAGACCTTGTTAGATAGAAATAATTCTGATCAGTGCTTGTCTGTTGGACGCAATGACCCAGCAAAGTGGCACCCTCTCTTGGCAGAGAATGGTATCAAATTATGATAGGACTTCATAGTATATATGGAAAGTTTTGGGAAAAATAGGTATTGAAGAGATGAGGTTCTATGATTGACGAAAGAGGGAAAAATAATGCCAGTTAAGGTAGGCTGTGCATCAGACTACAATAAAAATCACCCCGGTAGGGTTCGAAAGAATAGAGACGAAGAAACTGTTGTCCTAGTTGCTAATAAGAGATATGGTTGGGTTGATTGTGACGAACACATTACTGAACTAGCTCCGCGCATTAACACACACGATGAATGGAAAAAGAGCAAAGTGACTCCTCATGATTGGAAAAAATTTTCAAGCAAATATACAGCGGAAATGAAGAGCAC
>JAKEIK010000187.1 GCA_022545895.1 Nitrososphaeraceae archaeon
AGTATAACCTCAAGAGTGTAAATGTGCTTCTCGTTTGCAACCCTATCGAATATGAGAGAGACGACCAAAAGTGGGTCCACCTTCGAATATACTTTTTTGAAGGCACCATCGAGTATATTGAATTTGTCTACTACGTCCTCTACTTCGCTCATGCCTTAAGGTATACATTTATCTCCTTATAAAAATAAATCCATTTGAACTTTGGACCGCCTTTACATAAGTTTTTTATTCGAGCTTCTAATGGTAGAGAAGGAATCTACTTTGGGAGAGGGGACAGTTCAGCCCGAACTTTTTTTATTTTACGCAGATTAACTATTCGCCTAGCCCAGATATTGATAAATAACTGAAAAACGAGAACAAAATAATTGAAGGTACATTCTTTATCAAAGAGGGAAATACATGAAATCACAGACCAAATTAATAAAACTTGGCCAACAAATTCAATCGATGCCGTTAAAAATCTGCAGGCCTACGTCATAGATGTGAATAAACGGCTTCTTGTAGGAAACAACTTAATAGCAATACAATTGGCACCTGATCTCATCATTCCACATTTGACACACCTTGAATTATTGAATCACTTTCCATCAGTAGAAGTCGATATGAATGCAGTGAAATTTGTATGCAATGGCGCCAATATCATGAGGCCTGGCATCACTGATTTTACTCCATTTAATGAATCTGAAATAGTATTGGTAAAAGATCAAACTCACAAAAAAGAACTTGCCGTATGTCTATCACTGGTTGATGATGTGAATGCAAGAAAAATGGAGAAGGGCGTTGTCTTGAACAATATACATCATATTGGGGATGTCTATTGGGAAATGAAAAAAACTATCAGAACCTGACGATTTTGACGATATCAAAGAAGTGCTAATTTTAAGAATCGAACTGTTTAGTTAGAGATTAATAGATTCCTCTTTAGTTCCCTTATTGGTTATCGCCAGTATATCAATACCATCGCCACTTGCTGAATCCCTTTGTACAGACGATTTAATTGCCTTAATAGCGAGCTTCTTCGAGGCATCTTCTGTCATATTTTTGTTATACTCAGAATCTATTAGTCCCAGAGCTAATTCTGCGCCAGTGCCCACTGCTGCATATTTGTCAGGTAGAAGCGAACCTAACGGATCTAGGGTATAAATCTCAGGCACAGTGTGTACTCCTCCAACGATTACCTGCGTCAGCAAAGGGAAGTACCTTCTTTCAAACATAATGACTGACATTAATTTGGCAACGGAATTGGTAGCCATCTCTCTCCTAGTTTCCAATTTTCTAATTTTCGCGAGTGCTCCCACTTGTCTTGTCAAAACCTGCATATCGGCAACCATTCCTGCACACGCGCTTGCAACTTGATCTGTTATGGAGAATATTTTCCTCGTATTTTTATTTACAACAAAATTTCCATACGAGATACGCTTCTCAGCTGCAAGAATAATGCCATCTTGATAAGTCAAACCTATAGCGGTAGCACCAGGCATAAATTGAAACGCCATATGATTGGATAGTAGTGAATGTAGTTAGATTTAGTCGTTTCGTCGGTTTCTTAAACAGACTAAGTTGCAATAAATCAGATTGTTTTAGATAAGAATGTGTCATGAATCCTTATTGCCTCTGAAACTAGCCTGTTCTGCAATTCTAATGCCTCTTTTCCTTCAGGATGTCTTGACTCAGCCACGGCTTGTGCTACAATATTCATAATATGTCTTAAAAGGAACTCATCACCCCTTGATGACTCCGCCTTATACGTTGGATTTGCCTTGTTTACAAATACTACATTTTCATTTACGAAGCTATATCTTGAATCAGTATCATCTTCATAAGGAATGATCTTGTATCCGATTTTTTTCAATGCGAATGTTTTCTTAATCAGCGGCTTTCTTATCTGAGTTGTAACTGTTACATTTTCGTAATTTCTATTATCTATATTTTCTCCACTAGACAGATAACTAGGTAAGGTATTATCTTCAATTCCCCCAGTCTGCAGATTTCTCCCTTTATCACTTATAGTATCTCTAGATCTTTTGGTCTCGTCCCTGGTAATGTCTTTGTATTCATCTTCAATTGATTTATCAAACAAATTATCTTCCGTAGGAATAGCTGACGTTTTATTACTAGGTTTTGATACTATTTTCTTGGTTTCTAC
>JAKEIK010000188.1 GCA_022545895.1 Nitrososphaeraceae archaeon
TAATCAAGTTTTGTATGACTTGATTATGTGAACAGTATCCTGTAAGGACGTTGATATAGACTGTGAATTTGTTGGACGGGCCGATACCCAGGAAGAGTTGATGATGCAGGTAGTAGGTCATGTAGTAAAGATGCATGAACTAAATGTAGAAGACGCAATGAAGCCAGAGATGAGAGAAAAATTGAAGGATTATATGCAGAAAATTTGATGAGCAATAATTTCAATTTCAATAAAGAATTGAACATTTTATAATGCTCTCCAGACAATTAAAGTCGGAAAGTAATTAACTAATTAAGGAACTAAATAGAACAGGTATAATCACATTTATATTGTGAAAGTTCTTGAATTATTATAATCAAATGCATACATGCAATACAAAGCTATAAATTTAGAAAAATGGCTTTGAATTCTATATGAATGATAAAGCATGGTATATCTTCTATGTTCTTCTGTTCTTCTCTATTCTGATACCTGTTACTATATTTTTATTCCATGGCGATAATTCAAATTCGTTTAATCATCGGGTAACTGTTATTGTAATGAAACCAGGACACGCAGTTCACATCTATCCAACTCAGTTGCTTGATCTAAACAATCCTAATGCTTGTATGGAAAGTCTTCTAAATAATCTTCAATCAGGAAATCTTGACTTAAACGCATTTCAAGATGGCGTAGAAAAGTGCTTCGGGCTAAGTCTTAATGACGATGGCAGAAACAATACCCCCATAGTTCCACAACCTCCAGCCTCAAGCAATCTTCAAATTGTGTAGAGTTTGACCGTGGTGATGGACATTAATAATATTCCCTCGTTGACGAAAAAATATTGAGTACTGTAATTGGGATTGATCGACAATTTTATAATATTTTCTAATAAGTTATTGTTTATCTTGACAAGATCACTGCGCCGGAGATAATATCTTCAAAAATTCTCTTTCGATCCATACCATTTCTTCAAGGTTGGATGCATACTTGGGATCGTTATTGTTTTTAGGTTTCATAGTTACGAAAGTGGAAAAGCAATACTAAGATATAGACTATACTTTTAGCATTGTGTTCTGATTTTCGGAGGTCTAGGTACGAGTACATTTATCCTTATTGTCCTGTGGATCCAAGGATTTTAATCATGATCCCACTCTTTTCAGCTTCGAACCACATTTTGGACACTCGATTTGTTTGTGTTCCGTGCCGCAGCCCATGCAGTAATATTTCAGTGAATTGTTACCAGGCGCTCGAGATGTTGAACTAGACATTCCTGTTAGTCCGCCTCTTAATCCCATCTTTCCCATAGTTCTCTTTCTCATATAGTAACCTAGCGCTATGAATACGCCCACTATAGCTACTATAGATATTGGAAATGGTAATAACCGGGAGATTGCAAGACTTATCCCTATTGAAATTACGATCCAGATCAGCTGATTGAAGGCAAATTGTTTATTGTTGTTTGAACTCATATTATTTCATGACCTAACTTTGATGTAAAGATATGCAGCTGAACTACTCCCTTGCTCTCATATAAGTTTGTGCATCGCTTAGATTTCCAGACATGTAACGAGAGTAAATGATTAAATGTTTTTTGTTTTCTTTAACTTGCTCGAAATGATAAAAGGAAAAGAAAAAAATGATTGTTGATTTGCAGTGCGACAATAAATGCATAAATTTTCATGGAGTAGAGGTTATGATCATTGACTAATAAAGCATTATTTTATGCAGCTGCTGCATCTACGTTTATAGCTGGTGTACTACATCTCGCAATAGTTCCCATGTATTTTACGCTAATGCCCGTAGACCTTACGATATTCTTTATAGTATCAGGTCTAGCTCAACTATTCTGGGTTATACCTGTCATCAAGAGATGGAGTAAACCATGGCATTATGTTGGAATAGGTGGGACCGTTGTCTTAATTATTATGTATATAGTTGCAGTACCAGGAAGTGGGCATCCAGTAGGTGAATTAGATATAGCAATAGAACTATTTCAGATAGTTTTCATAATTCTATGTAGTGTTATAATTGCCCAGAAACAAAGCTCAAATGAATAAACAAAGAATGGCTTCATATTTGACAATTGTCAACTCTATCAAATTAGATTAATCATTCCAAATGAATTCGTTAAGTACTATCAATTCCCACCTACCAGATTTGAAGAACGAAATAAAAATTTATCAAGGTCTGATTGTGTCAAGTTGAAAATGAGCGAAAATTGCATCATCAACTTTTTAATTCGTGAAGGGAAAGGAAAAGGCAAATCCAAAGGCAAAGCTAAAGGCGAAGGTAAGGGTAAAGGTAAAGGTAAAGGTAAAGGTAAGCACAGAGATTATACCAGCTGACTACAGAATGAATAATAAAAAAAAGTACACAGACTTGAATATATATAACAATAGAAGTATGTCCTAAGTGTGTTTTTATATGGCCTAACTCGATGTTAACTCCCCCCAATTGTCGAATGACTGGATTAACGGCCAATCAAAGCTGGTTCTAATACCCTAAGTATCGTATCTTCAATGATGAATACCCGATTCCTCCCTTCCATATAGAAACCTTTTGATAATCATTGGTTTAATTTTTTTATAATGAAGTGATAGTAGAAATTACTTGCGATAATTGTGAGTATGGGCAAGTAAGATCAGGTACAGACCTTATACATCAGACCGGTTGAGTCGAAACTCCTAAACTCTATTTGAGCTTGAAATTTGGTAAGTTTCTCATGCGCTCACAATCGAATAGCTGATTAATCAGATAGTCTTTCTGTCATGCGATGCAATCTTTCCTTTACCACATTATGGATGTATTTACTCAAATTTTTAAGGTGTTCCTCATGTTTCAAATTGTTGGCTGTGTGCTTAATTTTTTCGACTTTCAATGATTTTGAATGCTCTGCAGAATGGGATTTAGTTTTCTCATTGTCCTTGTTCTTGTCTTCACCGTTATCATTATTATTATTTGAATTAGAATCATCATTATGCTTAGAATCGCCTGGGTTTGACGATGACCTATGATTGTTACCGTCATTATTATCATTACTATTATCAATACTATTGTCATTATTACCAGAATAAACATTGCCAGTAGGCTCGTAAGCCAAAGACTCAGAGTTATTGCCAGCATTCTCATCAAGCGACTTCGAATTGTTGGTATCGATAGTAGAATACTGAGGCAAGA
>JAKEIK010000189.1 GCA_022545895.1 Nitrososphaeraceae archaeon
TATATCGTGCCGTGTCATTGCACTGGGTGGAAAGCGACGAATAGGATCATTGAAACTTTCCCTGAAAAATTTATGCAATCAAGTGTTGGTACAACGTTTAAATTTTAGTTCTGATGCAGACTTGAGAGCTACTGTAATTTGATTGAACTAGAGTCAATCCCTAGCAATTGCGTTGACCGGTTTAATTATATTAGAAAGCATAAAAATATTAGTTATAATCAGGCAGGCAACTGACAACATGAAATTAATCTGATTGCATCCCTTAGGTACTGTTGGAATTATGTGTAAATTGTATGACATAACAGCCGAATCAGAACAAGATTCATTGATGATAAATGTTACAAATATGAGGACAACGCATTTTCTTTAACGTATTGGATGGTCAGTAATAGGATGATGATAGCATAAATCAATTACACGTCTTGAATCCATCAAATTCATTGCATTTTTCGATGGAAGAAGCTGATTCAGTCTTGTTGTGTCATTGAAAATAGTAAATAAATTAAGAGGGAAATAAGAGCGTCGATTCTTCCAACTCCAGAATTGGTATGTAGATAGAATGAGTATCAGTGCCTATCTTGTCCACAAATCGAAATTCACCCGTCAACTGCTTCAATTCGACAAATTTCTTATCAGGTTTGTCTTTTTCCAGAATATAGTGGACTAGAGCTCCACCCAAAGCTCCAGTCTCAATAAAAAGAATCTCATTATCATTGTATCTTATGTGATACAGCATTGGTGTTAGTCCTAGTGCTGATTGAGTTGAAAAAAGTATGACCTTGAGCATATCTTCTAGCGTCCTGTATCTAAAGTAAGTTATTTGTGATTCAGATTCTTCTTTATCCATTCTTGAATTGAAGTATATCCTTCAATTTCTTCTTATCGCTAAAATTAGTGACAATATTAATGATAAAGACATACTACCGCAATTATGAAATGAATTATTAATTTTATAAGGGATACCTTGTAGATTATACTGCCCTAATTGTTAGCAATAACTTTAGTTAAAAAAGCAGATCTCGATTAATTAACAAATGATGATCACAAATAAATACTCTAACATACGATGGAATGATTCAACGAATGAAATATAGAAGCAGATCAGAAATAGTAGCCTTGATCTTAGAAGCAGCAAACGGTGGGACGACTTAGGCCAAAATAATGTACAAGGCTTTTTTATCATTCGTACCCTTGAAAGGATATCTTTCTGTGCTATTGGAAAATGAATTAATAGAGTATGACGCAGGAGGAAAAATCTATAAGACAACTCCAGGAGGTATACGACTTCTAGAGGTCTATAATCAGTTACATGAACTAATTATTTCGTAGCCAACGTCAAATAGAGATAGCATAGCTCGATACTAGCCCTTGATTCATATAGTAATATTTCTGTAACTTGTCGAAGTTCCGTACTAAATAGAATAGCTTTGTATTCGAAATGGTTCTTCAGGTCGGGTTGAGTCTCTCGTTACTCGGTTGTTCTGGCTGGGAGTGCTTAGCATGATCTTACGTATTTAAGTAATATAATCCAACTGTGCTAGGAACCATCATATAAACAAAATAATAATAATGAGATAGACTCATAAGAATATGAATACTCAAGTGAACCTATCATTAATGTTTTCACGACCTTTATTAATTTATGATGATACCTGTTTATCATGCGGAAAGTTTGCGGAAATTGTAAATATAATTTCCAGAGGTTGGATAAGAATAGCTGGACATCATTATTCAAAAGAGGCCTTAGAGGCGAAGCAGGTAATTTTTCCCAAAGGTTACGATGCAACGAAGATGTTCTGGCTAATTAATTCCAAGGGTGCATATGGTGCAAGGGCTGGTTTAATGCCGGTGGTAAAAGAAGTCCTTATTGGATTGTTAGTCCACAATGAATCCCCGCGTCTGAATGCTGGTGCCGTAAAGTATTCGTGTGATGTACAGTCGTCATCATGCATGTCTACCCAGGGCCTAATTAGTCGAATTATGAATATGGCAAAAACCAGCGTTGTTTTTCCATTCGATCAATCGCACAGAATTTAGGAAAATCAGCATATATTAATTGATGTAGATTCAGGTTGTGAACGAGATTCCGTTTATCGGGAGTCTCAAAGTGCTAAAGGAGGATGGGTATGTTTTATAAACAGAACTTATTGTGTAGATTTAATTCTAACCATAGATGACAATAATATTTCACAGGTCTTTCTACAGGTTTGTAATTCTAATAGTCACCGACTAGTATTCATTTTATGTTTATGCATCAACTAATTATGATGTAATCTTGAAAAAGAACAGTCCGATAAAAGAAGTAATATTTTGGTAGAAGCCAAATTTACAACTATTGATCTATGTAACTTGATGATTTTAGAAATTCAAAAATAATGAATATACAATATTATTAATACATCCCAAATTGTCTTAAGTTGTTTAGATATCGAGTATCCATTAATATTGGTTGATGTTAAACTATAAAGGTACTAAAGCGCATGAGAAATGAGTGCAACACAAGATCTAAAAGAAGACCACATAATTGTTAGGAGACTGGGTTCGATTGCTCAGAAATGTTCAAATAAACTTTCTGCCAACAAACCTATCCCGCTCGAGGACATCAAAATAATTTCTGTAATTATCGAAGAATTCGTAGACAGCTTTCACCACGGTAAAGAGGAAAAGGTGTATTTCCCAGAAACTGAGGATAGAGATAATTTTGCTGAAGATATCCGCAAATTTCTTATCGAACATGAACTTGGAAGGAGGATTGCCAGAATGTTAAGCCGACATTTGGATTCATGGCAAAAAGGCACAGACTCAAGAGAACCAGTTGCAAGATTTCTCAAATCATACGCTGTTTTTATAGCAGATCATACTGGAAAGGAAGACAAATTCTTTGATTTGGTTGAGGAGAACGGTATACTATCTAATGAGGAGAATGCGATGTTGATTCAACATTATGAAAGCTGTCACAAGCAAATTGGGGGCAAGATCAGAATTGAGCAAATGATAAAATTGATAGATTATTTGGAAAATAGAGACTGGATGAAATAATCAGTAAGATATCATTACCATGTCATTCACTTCTAGATTATGGATCCATTTCATAGTCAATTGGTGAGTCGAATCTTACCCACATTCATTGGATCAATTATATTCCTTAATCTTGAAATCAACTGCCTGTGAATGAGAACAATCTCCTATTGCCATGTCTCGTTCATGCATAGAAGAATTTCATCAATTCACATCGATAATCAAAAACTTTAACAATATGTTTAGTTGAAAATAAAGGAGTGATTGGCAGAACCGAAACATATTCTAACATGCTCCATAGTTATAGCCGTGGTTATTTTATTGGGCGTTCATTGTTCTACTTCCAAAGTCCATGCCCGCTCAGAATGGGAAACACGAGCAGAGGCGCAGTATGAATTTGCTAAATTTGTTGATAAATTGCAGAAGGAAATAAAAACCAAAGATCCACAAGCATTCACTGATTATAAGAAAGTAATTGTTCAATTATTGCCAGAATTTAGGCAAATTATTGACCGGTTAGATCCGTTGGTGAAAATTGAATTTTGTAAGTTAGCAAGTACCTCATCAGTATTTCCATTAGATTGTGAATTGCTGGATCAATCGTTGCCACTTCCTACTTCACAATCTAACGCTATAGGAAATTCTTCAGATCCATGCTCTGCTCTTCAGACTGACTCATACTTGACTGTATTAGAAATCAATACTTTGCAAATTCAATGCGACAAGAAAATTTCCAACGCTAGGAATCCAGAAAATCAGAGAGGAGAAGAAATATCCAATGAAACAAGTACAGCACGAGCAAAGGAAAGGCTGAATGTAGGTTGTGATACTCTACTGTTACTCTCAAATGAAACTCAAAATATATTGAAGAATATGAATAAAGATATTGCATCATGTTACACTATGGACTCAAAGCGAAATTAATTTTACTTCGATGAGAAAACCATGAAAATCGTTGGTCCAGGCTGCGTTAGATAAGGCGCAGAATTGAAACTGAACGAAGGTCCAGAAAATGAGGACTAGGCTAAGTGATCTGCTCTAATATCCATTCTCTAAATTTTGCAATGGCAAATTCTTCAGATTGCTTAAGGAATTTAGGATCTTTTAGATTCCATTGACTTTCAGGAAGACCATCAAAAAACTCTTGCATACACAAGGTAAATCTAAGGCGTAAATTTGTTGGGTTCTCAATTATACTATAACGATGTAGAATATTAGCAATTTGTCCAAATACAGAATTATAGTCTCGCTTAAATGGCTCTATTTCGAAAACCTCATACAACATTGAAGTTATTGAATCCAAGTCTTGTTTGATACCGATCAACGTATATAATTAACATAGAGTAGTTTTTTACGATTTATATCACTTTGACTCCACCTTTAGGTAATCTGTAGGAAATTCCATTTCTGCTTATAGTTTAAGTGAGAATGCAACTCAAGGCCAATAATGCAATTTAGCACAATAATTTTAAAATTGAACTTGAGTTGAATACAATTTCATTATTCTCCTGCATGTGTAAGACAATATTCAAGTTCAAATAATTGCTTCCGCCAAAATAAGAAACATTTCGTAGAAGTTAATGATAGCAGATTTAATTTTGAACTTAAACTTGGATGACAGATAACTTAAACTATAAGAAATAATGAATAATGTAAGCAAATATGCAAAGTATAATACAAGATGAAGGAAAACATCCTGTAGATAGCACCTTATTCGTGCTTTGCATATATCCTACGTTCCATATTTGCAAATTTTACTCAAATAGTGACCCATTTGTTAGATGAGCTTGTCAAAGACAGAGTAGACGCCAAGAAGCCTCGCGAAGAGGGATTATCTTATACTATTGATAAACTTCGAGCGTTTGACAGAGAAAACTTCGAGATCATAGCACCTATGATTGACGTAGTTAAAATTTATAGCGCATTTCCATTATTAATTCCAGATTCCTTTCTTAAGAAAAAAATACAATTTTATCATGGTTTTGATATTATGGTTTCGACCGGAAGTACGCTTACAGAATTTGCGATATCAGAAGATTCTTTTGACGAATTCCTTAAGGAGTCTGCTCGAGTCGGGTTTGATATAATAGAAATTGGTGAGAATAATATTGATTTAGATAAAGATAGAAAGAAGAGGTTAGCTGAATCAGTTCTTGCTGCAGGCTTAAAATTTAATTGGAAAATAGGAAAGAAAGATCCTCGCCATCAGCTTCGGATTGACAATGCACTGTCGAAGGTCGAGGAAGCACTAAGTGTTGGTGCGAAGAAGGTAATTCTTGAAGCCAACGAAGGTATCAATGTAGGAATATATAATGAAAATGGTGCGATTAGATGGAACTATCTAGCTGCTCTTACCGCAAAATACCCTCCAAACACTTTCATTTTTGAAGCTCCCCTTGAATCCCAGCAATCTGCGCTGGTAGCCGAATTTGGTCAACGTATAAATCTTGCTGAAATTGCTATGGACCATGTTGTTTCAATAGAATCTCAGAGAAGAGGGTTTCTTTCAAAATCCTCATTTGGCATGTCGTTCATGCAGAAGGAAATTGGAGGTGGTCCTGCTTCAAAGTTCATTTTTTATTTAATAAATACAAAATATCCAATTGAACAGAGCGATTTAATTAACATAACTCATCTACCTAGAAGAACAATTCAGAGTGCAATCGAAGACTTGAGAGACCAAGGATTCATAATCGAGAGGAACAGCTTGGATGATACTAGAAGAAAGGTGTACTATCCAGTTCAATCAGAATGGCTTTGAACTAGTCATATCTAGGAACCTCATTGATTCTAAAATGCGAATAATCATAGATCATTATTTTACCTATCTGCAATACTTAGTCGAAATATGTATAAATTGATCCTTATCAACTTGCCAATTCAAGTCTTTTGTGATTAATAAGGCCTTGTATCCATTGTGTATCCACTAGGATTTCTGGCCGGGCATAGGAGCTTTCTGATATGTATGTAGATGTCATTTTACACTACCAACCTACTATTTTGTTGCATTTGTAGCATTAGGAGCTGTTGTTAATGTAGCATTAGCTGTTGTTGTTGTAGTGTTACCGGATCTAGGACTTTCGTCTATTGTCTGTAGTCCTTTGTCTTTAAGAACTTCATTTAGAAGCTTTAAATCATAGATCCCAGATATGTCTGGTCGCGTTTTACCAAGGAATCCAATATCAAATGCATCATTTGCAGACTTGATCAATGATGATATTATAGGATCCCAGGTCAACTCCAGTCTTGGTAAAGATTGCTTTAGAACATCCTCCGGAATTATTTGTCCAGTAAGTTTTTTCAACTCAATATTAAATTGCTTTATTGCTTCGTCTTGATGAGTGTTGATCCACTGTGTTTCGTCGACATGACTAGCCAAAAGTTTCTTTATGACATCCGGATTATTTTGAAGGTAATCTGTTCTTACAAGAATGTTCGCAGTTACGAACTTACCATCTGGCCACAAGTCTCTCTCATCTAGGAACAGTCTTGAATTAGCTTCCTTGATAAAGCGTTCTCCCCAAGGTTCTGGCACCCATGCTCCATCAACTTGTTTCTTTAGTAGGAGTGTCAAGATATCTGCATTTTTGGCAGGAACGACTTCCACATTTCCTCCATGTTCTTTTGTTTGGTATCCATTATCCAAAAGATACTTTCTGAGAGCTACATCCTGAGTATTCCCTAGCTGAGGTGAGGCAAACTTTTTGCCTGCAAAGTCCTTGGGTGATTGAATCCCTGAATCATTCCCGACAACGAATACAGCTCCTCCACTTGATGCACCTGCCACTATCCTCACGTCTTTTCCACCTGATACGATATATCCGTTTATTGCGGGATTTGGACCCACATATGTGGCATCAATTTGTTTAGCAAATAACGCTTCGATAGCCGAGGGTCCTGCATTAAAGATGAATCGTTTGATCTCTATGTTGTCCCCCAAGGACTTTTGAAAGGCTCCATTTCCTACCCCAATTACTGCTTGGGCATGATTAATGTTTGGAAAGAATCCAAGTCTAAGAACTTTCTTTTCCGTTCCTTGCGAATATGCATGATTTGAAATGGAGAGCCCTGCAATGAGTCCAATAACAATTAATGTAGTACTAACTATTGCGATAGATGATTTTCTGATCATAGATTCTTTCTCTAAACAATTGTATATTTCAGTCCTTGTAAATATGCATAAATTGACAGTTAGATGTTGCATTGACATACAATCATAACAGGTTATAAAACATAAAGATGGTTTAAATTGCTCCATACCGAACTCTTTCAATTTTAATTTTATACTTATATAGCTCCGTACTGTGTTTCTTCGCTAGTCGGAACTGAAATTGCTCACACCAGACTTTTTATTTGTATCCAAGTTTCTCCGATCAATACACAAGATTAAAGAGTATTCCTATGTACTATCCATACGGAAGTATAAACAAAATTGTTTCCTTCAGCTCAAGACGTAGGACAAATCAAGGCTCGAGTACTACATACAATACAATACGGTCTGGAATTTGA
>JAKEIK010000190.1 GCA_022545895.1 Nitrososphaeraceae archaeon
GCCCTGTGGAATTCTATATTAATATTCCGTATCTGAGTTCATTTCATGAGGTGACGACAGTATAAAACATAATATACAAATACTAACCGAAAGTTCAACGAGGAACTATATAGAATTGTCTAACAAAGTAAGCCTGCTAAGAAACTTAATTATCTTGATCATCCTAGGCGTTTTATCTGTCAATAATCTTGCTATAGCAAGTCCTGAAATCAATCCTAACCGTAACTTTAATTTTGTAGCAGCAGGAGATTGGGGTTGTGATAAAAAAGCTCATGAGACTGTAGCCAATATGCAAAATAAAAGTCCAGAGCTAGTGTTGGCATTAGGTGATCTTTCGTATCAGAAAGGTGCTGATTGCTGGTTTCAAATGATGTCACCCCTCATTAACAAAACAAAGATGGTATTTGGAGATCATGAGTATAATTTCAAAAATAGTTCTAGGCTTGATGAGTACTTGCAGAAATTTAACCTAACTAAGCAATACTATTCTTTTGACTATGGTAACGTTCACTTTCTTGCACTTTCATCTGAAGTGTCATTCGATAAGGAGTCAAAGCAATACACCTTCGTAACCGAAGATCTAAAAAGTGCATCTGAAAATAAATCAATTAATTGGATTGTAGCTTATATTTACGAAATGCTCTATACCTCTCCCACTTTTCACAAACCGACAGATACTATACGAGACATATATCATCCCATTTTTGACAAGTATAACGTAGACCTCGTGTTACAAGCCCATAGCCACAATTATCAAAGAACATATCCGATAAAATATAATGATAAAGATTCTTCACACCCAATAATATCTGATAAAAATGAAGGGGAATATACCAATCCGGATGGTACAATATTTGCTGTAATAGGTACTGCTGGGGCAGATCTTCACAACTTTACTGGACAGGCACCATACGTAGTCAAACAATTCCAAAGGTTTGGCTTCTTGGATGTCAACATAACTAGTGGTGGTAAAATAATGAAGGGAACGTTTTACGAGAATAGAGATGGTACAGATAAAGACCACTTTACAATTACGAAATAATTAGTGGTTATATCGAGCTTTTCAAAAACAATATTACTGTTCCTAGTTTACCGATAATGTCTTGGCGGGCTATTAGGTTCATTATGATCATCCTGTTTGTGTCGTTCCAGTGCTTGTTGAGTGTAGAATATACATCCGCACATAGGACAAGTGATCGGTTTACTATTATCATCATTATAATTATTATTATTTGACGTTTTTCTCGTATCATTAATGGCATTATCAATTATTAATATTTCATTAGATGCTTAAAATTGGACTATTACTGAAATAATTTAATTTTTTAGTCAACTACTTCCACCCGATGTCAGTAAAATCTGGAAATATCCTATCAATCCCAACAAAGGAATTTCCAAGTATTTCACCATTGGGAAAGTCTTTTGTATGAATAGTAATGTACACTGTTCCGTTATCGATCAGGTTATGAAGGTCAGACAATGTTTTACCTTTCAGTTGACCTTGAAGGTCATCACTTATCGCAGCACCCATTGACACTGTTCCTTTTGTCTTCCCCTGCGGAGTTTTGTCTACCACTTTATCTATACCCTTGAGTTCCCTTGGTGAATGTAACAGGTCTAAAACGATTGTTCCATTTTGCGTTTTGTCTACTTGATACAGGTAAACAGCAGTTACCTTTCCGATATGTTCTGCATGAACACTATACATAAGCCTTGTCCTATCATCTTGGAATTTTAGACCAACGTAACCAATTGCATCTGTGGTGACGGGGGGTGTTTGTTGATCACCAGTTAGAACGCTCCAAAACCGATCTAGATTTTCAACAGCATAGGTCATCGGAATATAACCAAGCAGTTGAACGGAAAGTCCAAGGAAGGCGATAAATAACAGATATGGTATACTTCGCATAAGGAAATTTTTGAATGACTTTCATATAAACGACTACTATAGGATCTTTGTATTCCAATATATTTTGAATCGGACTAACAATATCAATAAAGGAGTTAACGACTCATATGCAGCAGTTTGGTGTGTTGTTGCATATAATTTGGTAAGTCATCCAGTTATTGCAACACGTCTTCATAAGACAGGGCATAAGTTATTTCCTTTCATTCTCATTTGACTTGGAATATACATCTTAACAAGTGTTTTGTATTCTAGGCCTTCAATTTAGTTACCTATCATTCGTAAAAAGTTTATCACTGAGAGAAGATATTATATTCTATGAAATGTGCAGACTGCAATTGTTCACCCCATGAATGTCAATCAAGTGTTTCTTCTTTTCAATGTCCTAATTGTACGTTAAAGGAATGCTGTCGCTGGTTATCTATACAATCCATCAAGAATAATCAATAATTTGTGCTTGATTTACTTCGTGTCTATTAGTTTCCTTTATGACACTATGTTTACCTGTCAACACTAAGTGTCACAAAGTCTCCTTGATAACTTAAATAGTTTCTTTTGTAAACCATAGTATGACACAAATCAACTTAAGCGGTGATTCTGGCTGCTGCTCAGACGAATGCTGTAGTTCGGATGCATCCCCAAAACTAGAATTAAAAGAAAAAATCAAGGAAATATACGGTAAAATCGCATTGAGTGGCAATTCCGAATCTTGCTGTATGCCAGAGTGTTGTACAGACTCTTCTCCTAGACAAGCTTTGTTGTCCGTTGGCTATGATAAAGATGAACTCGAATCAATTCCCGAATCATCCATACTCGGTGTTGGTTGTGGAGCTCCATTAAATTTTGCTAATATAAAGGAAGGCGAAACTGTGGTCGATCTGGGTTCAGGTGCTGGAATAGATGCGTTTTTAGCTTCTAAATCAGTTAAGGATGGCGGAAAGGTGATAGGTATAGATTTTACAGATGATATGCTAACTAAGGCTAAATCTGCTGCAAGAGAACATGGATTCAAAAATGTAGAGTTCAGGAAAGGTGATATTGAGAATTCGATCCCTGTTGAAGACGATTCGGTAGATGCTGTGATAAGTAATTGTGTGATTAATCTTACTACTGACAAAGTAAGAGTGTTCAAAGAGGTTTACAGAATTTTGAGGAAAAATGGCAAGGGAAGAATAGCTATATCTGATCTTGTAACCAGTGTGGAAGTACAGGCAGAATCAGTAAATGCGGAGAACTGGTGTAGTTGTATAGATGGAGCCTTAACAAGAGAAAATTATATCAATAGTATAAAGCAGGCAGGATTTCAAGATGTAAAAGTTCTGAATGAACAACTATACATGGAAGACGATAAGACGGGAAGAAAAATCACAAGTGTGGTAATTGGAGCGGTAACAGGATCATGAAATTCTTTAAAAAAGAACCCGAGAAGACAGTTCTGTTCGTATGTATAGAAAATGCAGGAAGAAGTCAGATGGCGGAAGGATTCTTCAACAAACATGCTCCACAAGGATATAAAGCCATTAGTGGTGGTACTAAACCTGTTTCACATATCAATCCTGTTGCCGTGGAAGCAATGAAAGAAGTTGGTATTGACATTAGTAATCAAAAATCAAAGGACATTACTGAAGACGTGATGCGCAATTCATTCAGAACTGTAAACATGGGCTGTATGAATAAAGAATCATGCCCAACATTCTTCTTACCGAATGTTTTAGATTGGAATATTGAAGATCCTAGAGGCAAACCTATCGAAAAAGTGCGAGAGATAAGGGATGAAATCGAGCAGAGAGTAAAGGAGCTTGTTGCAAGTATTAAGGCTAGCAAAGAGATTAACGCCTGATCAGAAGAAATTTTTTGCTGAAGTTATTGGCACTTTTATTGTAGTAGTACTTGCAACAGGTTCAGTTGTTCTTGATGCAAAATTTGGAGGCACACTAGGTATTCCTTTTATCGCATTTGCTCCATTCGTTGGAGTTGCAATCAGTGTTTACCTTTTTGGTAAAATATCAATGGCACACTTTAACCCTGCTGTAACAATTGGTTTCTTGATAACGAAACACTTGAGAAAAAATCAACTTCTGTATTATCTAGGAGCAGAAATAATTGGAGCTTTACTCGGAAGTCTGTTTGTTAAATATATCATTGGAAATGAGGCTAATTTAGGCGCTAATGCTCCAAACTATAGCTATCCACTTCCTGTTATTTTTGGTATAGAGGTATTAGCATCAGCTCTATTGATGGCAGTTATATTCGCAGTTGTCCACACAAAAGGACTACGTGGTTTTAGTGGTATTGCGATAGGTGGGATTGTTGGCCTGGACATTTTCTTCCTGGCATTCATCTCAGGAGCTTCAATGAATCCAGCACGATCTCTAGCTCCTGCGCTCTTGTCTGGATCTGTGGGAGATTTGTGGTTATATTGGTCTGCAACTTTTATTGGTACTTCAGCGGTTGCATTTATGTTAAGAAAAAAACTTTTTGGTAATGAATGATTTCGTTTACTAAATAAAATCATTATCAAAAATGCCTTCAAGATATCAAGTAAAAAACGGACGGTAGAAGGAAGTCTACCGTTTCCTGTTCTTCTTTTGACTGTTCTTCTTTTGACTGTTCTTCTTTTTTGGCTGATTACTACTAGATGTTTTCTTTTTAAGAGTTGTCTTCTTGGCAATTGTTTTTACTCTAGCAGACTTTTTGGAGCTATCAATCGTCGCAATCTTTCTATGCAACTGTGCTACTTGTTTTTGAAGGTCTTTTATCGTTGCATGATGGGCTAGCAGAAGGTCTTTCAGTTCCTTTCTAATATCAAGAATTTGACGCTCAGCTTTCTTTCTAGCATCGGTATGCTTTCTTAGCTCATCGTGTAATTTTGAAATTGGTTTATCTTCATTCATACCGCCAGTAGGCTTTTTTCTTGTAACCTTTGTTTTTCTTCTTGCTTGCTTTTGCTCTGGTTTTAGCTCAACTTTTGGAATGTCTATCTCTTCTTCAAATTTTGCAGTTTCCTCAAACCTTTCTTGATCTTCTGATTCTGAGGATGGCTCTACTGTCCTTACATCCTCAGGTTCCTGAGAAAAAACCTGCTCTATCGGTTCTTCCTCTATCACTTCAGGTTGCACTTCTAACAGGTTAATTGTTTTGTCATCATTTTCTTGAAAACTCATAAGATAGTAATGACTTGACTGGTTAAATAAGTTGATGACATGTACTTCTCGGTTATTAGAAAACATGCAATCATAAACATGGCGACAGAATAAGGACGAATACTAAGATTAAACAAACGGAAATGGAGAGAAATTGGCAACTCTCCAAATCCGTCGAAGTTGATATGAAAGCAAATATTATGTCTTGAAATGAAGTTTTAATGATTACTGAACTTTGTTAATCTAATCTAAAATACCAAAAATACTAATATTGATACACCTTTACTATAGCCTCAAAATCTACTGGGGGTCAGTATTTGGTTTCACAATCATTGCTGGCCTCCGGTTTCTAATTCTTATTCTCATTTCTGAAAATCAGCACTAACTTTAAGGATATTATTGCTATAGTATGCTTGGCCTTCTTTCATCAAGGCTGATGCAGGGTACCGATACCATATCAATTTCCTTGCGTCAGTCTTTGATTCTCTATCTTGAAAAATCTCATACATTTAAATTAAATCTATGAATTTGGAAAAATTGACGTTCCCCTACGTCAAAGAGGGAAGTACTTTCTCCACCGGAATTTACCCAGACCCTCTTTATGTATATTATTTTCAAATTAAATCCTTAATAGGGACTTGTCCGTATAAGTTGGTCCGTATCCGTCACGCAACTGGTGAGCCAAAGTCTTGCAGTCCTTCCCACACATGACTCACCAGTTTTTGATTATCCATCCAGAAAATCGTCATTAGTTTTAAATCAGGTTTAGTTCCTATCTTGATAGAAGTCATCTTTACAACTGGCGTATGGAGGGTTGTCCGGCTTTCCATGCATCAGTTTCTTATTATCTATTTTGAAAATCGTCTCCATGTTTAATACAATTTTATTGCTATAGTATACCTGGCCTTCTTTCATCAAGGCTGATGCAGGGAACCGATACCATAACAACTTCCTTGCATCAGTCTCCAAATTGTACATTATTCAGAATTTCCAGCTTGCCTAATTCCTCAACAGCAAAAACATAGATACCAACCGATACTTCCTTATCAAAATCAACCAGTCTTCTAGCCCCTTCCAGTTTCTGAATAATACGTTTTTTTATAGAATCTTTGGGATCTTGAAGTAATTTGTGGGATTTTTGTAGTACCAATTGATTTGAGTTGGACATGACTCAGCGTAGTTAATTCTATGTAATTAAGCTCACTTGTGCTCTATTTAGTCAAGAAATATCTATTCAAATCAAGAAATTATTTTCTAAACGTGCACCTTGGTTATGGTCCTCATTGGTTACTGTATCAAATGAATGAACAAATAGTAGAGGTCATTGTCACAGACAATTCAATCAACGTCATACATAGGTTCTAATAAGATAAAGCACCTCTAGTATTCATGTCCTCAAAAAATTTAAACAAAAAATCTGACGATAAAAACGATAAAGCAGAGCAAGAAGCTCTAAGGGAGGCTGAAATTGTAGCAGAGTTAGCACCGAACGAAAAAACTAGGAAGGAAGCAGAAAAACTTATAGAAACTGTGGAGAATGGGTCCACATCAGTTCAGGAACATGAACAAGAAGCAATTGAAACAGTTTTGGATGAAACCAAAAAAGCGATTAAGAAAACAGTTAGTGAAGCAAAAAGAGAAATTCCAAAGTATACCGAAGCAATGGCTGGACTACAAGAGGAAACAATCCAAGCAACTAAGGAAATTGGATATGATTTGATTGAACTTCAGAGAGAAGCAGCATCCTTAGTTCCTAAATTTCAGGAAAGATTCATGTCCTATTATGTGCCTTGGGCTTATCCAAAGATAGTCACAGAATACTACAGTAGAATGGTAGACGGTTACGTAGACAATGTTATTTCAGCTACTAATTTAGTGAACAGCTTGGTAGTCTTCAATATGGAGAGCATTCAACGACTAGCTGACAGTACGAAAGAGTACTGGAGGGTTGGAGTTGAGAATGCAAAGGCAATTGGCAGAGCAATCAAAGAGTCAGAGCGTACGAAACCGTCAGATTAGATTCGAAAAATAGATAATCAAAACCCGGAAAGGAGGGGGATGTTGGAAACCAAACCCTCCAATCCGGAATGTGCCATGACGACAGTAAATATAATGTCTTGAAATGAAGTTTTAATGCTTCCTTAACTTTGTTAATTTTCAAATAACCTTTTATTCTATGTTGTATCCCCGATAACAACGAACGTCTAGCACAACACTGGTGTGGGGTTCTGATAGTTCTCCCCATACCAGTTTTGATTTAAATTTTGTTTAAATTACGTAACTGATAATCGATACCAAAAAAGAGAGGTTAAGGAGACGTCATGTTAGTTGGACCTAAGAAGGAACTATTTCCACTGGTCATATTTCCACTAGTTGCATTTCCACTGGTCATGTTAGTCTCAGGAGTACTCATGTTCTGTGCGGATACGGAGTTCAGACCTACTATTGCAATCATGCATATCATAGCTGCAAGAATGGGGATGATTAAAACTAATTTTTTTATCATAGCTTCCGTCTCAGTTCCTCTTACCTATAAAGGATTGACTTAAGCTGGTTAGTCTATTCTCTTATATACTTAAATAGTCACTAAGTTTGAATAAATGACTAAAATGATAGGAAATAGTCCTTAAATAGAAATAATGTCCAATATTACCCAACTTATCAGTGTAGTTGACGATGAACGTGACATAATGTCACTGTTTACGGATGCTTTATCCCAAATAGGAGATGCTAGTGTGTTTGGTTTCATCGATCTACGCTAGCATTGGAGCATTTCAAACTACATCAATTAGATTATTCTTTGATTTTAAGTGACTACCGAATGCCAACAATGAATGGAATGGAGCTTCTAAAGAAAGTAAAAGCAATCAATCCGTCCGTTAAGACAGTGTTAACCAGTGCTTTTGAAGTGAATGAAGACTTTGAACAAAATAATTGTGTTGATGCATTCCTTCAAAAACCTATTAAGATTCCTGACTTGATTGATGCGGTTGAAACTCAAATAAAATGAGAAAATTGGTTAGTTCTCTCTGAGGAGAACTTACCCTCAGTATTTTCAAAGTCCAGCTTTAACTTTTATATTTTATAATGTTTAACGTATTCCGAAATTTCATCCTTGGCTAGTTTGGGGTTCTTGTCTCCAAGCTAGCCATGATTTAACAGCAAAATTTATCTTTATAAGATACGTATAATTACTGAGTCTTTCACCAACCCGAGTAAGAGGAACATTACTTAGGTCCACACATTAGCCTTACTCAATTGAAGGTTAATGTTAATTAGTCGGATTCATCATATCATATTACGTCAGAAATAATTTACTCACCAGACAGGGATTCTCAACTCTCTGTCTGGACTTTTTGAATTCTCAAAAAATTTAATTTTATATTTATCCTTAACCATATAACCTCAACTGATTTCGGGGTATGATTGTGATAGCTCACTACTCCGAAACCAGTTCTTTCCTCCTAACATTTTTATTTCAAATCCACTCTATTTGTTCTCACTTACGTATTGAAACAATACTGGGTAGGCTTACTGAGTCCAATTCAAAACCTACCCAGTATTTTGATTTAGTTAAAGTCTATGGGTTTAAGTATCTGAACTTTCAGAGATATGAAATTGAATAAGTATCTTGGGATTGTATTCATACTTGCATTTCTAAGCACTACCTTAGTATCCGATAAATTGGCTTATGGACAGTCAGGTAATTTGACTTTGAACCAGACTGCCGGACCTGCACAAAACCAGACCGAAATATATGGTGATACATTGATGGATGTCATAAGAAATGCTAACATATCCATCCCATCAGATTTGCACCCAACTACAGACCAACTAGAACAAATTGTTGATGAGATTGTAAACGGTGGTCATCCATCTAAGATACTGGATGAAATAAGACAAAATAAGAGCAAGCCACTACCTTAAAGTTTTTCAAATATCATTTGCTTATTTCTTATACCGCAGCTATATTCACAGCTCCGGAAAGGGAATTCTGACAGGTCTCCCTTGTCTGGAGTTAACATTTAATTATTTTGTCTACAATCTAATATTGACATAAGACGTATTAGTTACTTGGCGGGTGCCTTCAAATCCATCCATCAAGTTTTAGATTATGACCTAAAATAAGCTCTTAATTCGTCACTTACTGTCTATTTCATTTTGGATATCCCTCCTTTCCATCAATCAGGAAACTGATGAGTCATCTGTGTGTGCCAGAACCATTTGGCTCGTGAATGGATGATTTCCATTTACCTCGTGCTCATTAGAATTGCTCTACAGGACATCTATTGCCCTGTCGGGAGCAACCATTCCCAATTTTTGCGACAGTCACTCTAGGAACGC